>CALKDV010000239.1 GCA_938084085.1 uncultured Nannocystaceae bacterium | reverse complement strand
ACCAGCGAGAGGTCCGCTACTTTGGACCGCGCAAGACCCAAGAGGTGCGGCCGCTGTTGCAACGCTCGGACAAGCTGCAGCCAACGAAGCGGCGCGAGGCGAATCGTTGTCGGCGGGTGCAGCGACCCACCATCTACTTCGTGCATCGTGACGTCGCAAAATCGAGCGTCTCGATCACTGTCCCTCGCGTGCCGGGAGACGAGGGCGAGCGAGCAGCGGCAGATCTGTGGTCAAACTATCTCTCAGGTGGCATGGGAGGCTTGATCTTTCAGGAGGTTCGAGAGGCGCGAGGCTTGGCCTACAGCGCCTATGCCTACGTGAGCACGGGCAGCTACTCGGATGACGAATGGTTCCTCGGCGGCTCCCTCGGCACGCAGGGGGACAAGACCGTCGACGCCCTTAATCTGATGCTTGAGCTGCTGCTCGAACACACATTTGATTCGAGCATGGTGTCGGTGGCGAAGGCCGCGATGGAAGAGGAATTTAGGACGAGCCGTATCACCCCGCGGCGAGTCCCGGCGACCGTGAGCTCCTGGGAGCGAGCCGGTCTGGACGCGGATCCTCGGCCCGCGAGGCGTGAGCAAACAAAGACGCTCTCGTTCGAGCAGCTGCAGGGGTGGTCGGACACGCTGGCGAAGGGGGAGATGCCCGTCATCACGGTGCTCGGCAATCGCGAGAAGGTCGATCTTGAAGCGCTCGCCAAAATAGGCGAGGTGATCGAGCTCAAGCCCGAGCAGTTGGTGAGCTGGTAGCGCCGCAGACCGTCCCATCGCCGCCGCGCGACATGGATGAGCACGACAGATACTGTACGCTTGTTGCGGTGGAAGCTCTGCGAGGGCCGAGCACTGCGCCGTTTTTGGAGACGTTCGCCTTGCCCTGCTAGCCTAGGCCTTGTCGTGACCCTTCTGCGCCCCACCCCTCGATTCCCCGCCCTTTTTGGTGTGTCCATGCTTTTGACTGTGGCCTGCGGCGCAGGTTGCGCGAACAACGGTAATTCCGCTGCGAGCGCCGTTCCATCGGTGGAAAACGACGATGCGCTTGTCGCGCGGATGCGCCAGGACAACGCGTCGTTGCGCAAGCGACTCCTCGAACTCGAGTCACGAGTCCGGCGTCTCGAACGTGACGCGCCGGCCGAGACGCACGCGGTCACGGTGAACGAGAGGCACGCGGTCACCTTGGAGCGCCGCGTGTCCGCGGAGCAGGCTCGGCGTGACGCTTGGACGGCCACGGAGGCGAGCGCGACGACCTCGCCGGGACCCCGAGACCTCCCGGTGGTGAAGCTTGAGCGGGAGACCTCCGGCGATCGTCGCGAGGGCACCGCGAGGATGGCTGCCCGCGGGGCGGAGCCCGAGAGTTCCACGCGATTGCGCGAGTCCGTCACGATTTCGCGAGGAAGCAGTCACGCCATCGATGCGGCGGGTCTTGAGCCCGGGTTTGGGGTGAGCGCGACCTCCGGTGCTCCCTACGGAGTGGGCTCCCGAGAGGAAGCTCGCCCGTCTGCGGGTACGGTGCCTTCCGATTGGCAGGTGTCCAACTCCTCGAATGACGCGGTTTTGCCTGCGCATGGCCCCGGCGACGGCGGGCAGGAGGAGGAGCGACGCGCCTTTAAGCTGGTCGGATCGCAGCTCGTGGAGGCCTCCAAACGCAAGCGACCGTCACGAAAAACATCGAAAAAGCCGTCCTCAAAAAAGAACAAGTCCGCACCGAAGGCGCATTCGAAGAAGCGAGGACGGACCGCGAAGGCATCTCGCGATCCCGCCGCGGAGTATCAAGCGGCGCGCAGTCTCTACACCTCGGGCAAGTTCATCGAGGCCGAGCAGGCATTTGAGCGATTCGCCCGTGCGAATCCTAGCCATGAGTACGCCGACAACGCCCTGTACTGGAAGGGGGAGGCCGCATACGACCAGCGCCACTTCTCCGATGCGCTCGCAGCGTTTACGGAGGTGATCGAGCGCTACGGCGGCGGAAACAAGGCCTCTGACGCCCTGCTAAAGATCGGACTATGTTACGGAAAAATTGGCGACAACGCGAACGCCAAAGATGTGCTTGAGCAGCTTGTCCTCGCCTATCCAAACGCGCGGGCGTCGAGTATCGCCAACAAAAAACTCGCTGAAATGTCGGGAGTTCAACAATGAAACTTCGTCGGTGCACCACAATCACGCTCTTCTCTCCCTTTCCCGTCGCGCTGGCGATCTCACTCGCGATGCCGACGGTTGCGCTGGCCCAGCCAGCCGCCGCAGACGGCCGCGCCAGTGGCGTCGGCGTCACCGGCATGCAGCCGGGAGGATCCGTGGATCCAACCACCCGCGCGAACCCAGGCATTCTTGGAGGTCCTCAGCAGTCGAGCGCCGGAACGACCGGGACGATTCGGGGGCCAGGCGCGTCCTCTGGAGGGGCCGAGGGAGAAGAAGGGGCCGAAGCTGGGCCCGTCGGTAACGACATCCTGGACCTCAATATGTACGACATGGAGGGGGGATATGGCGTCACCATGCCGGAGTTCCACGTGGTGGAGTCTGGGGACACCCTCTGGGGGATCAGCGACGCTTATTTCCGTGACCCGTACCAGTGGCCCAAGCTGTGGTCGTTCAATGAGTCCATCACGAACGCGCACTGGATCTTCCCTGGAGACCGGGTTCGGTTGATGGACGGCGGCGATGGCGGCGTAGGCGGCTTGCAGGTCCCTTCGGCCGCGATTCAGTTTGAGCAGACGCGGCGACTGGAGGCCGTCAAACACCAAGAGCAGCTTCTTGATCGTTACGCGTTTGTGGATCAAGAGGATCTGGACACCGCGATGGAGATCTACGGTGCCGCGCAAGCGAAGGTGATGGTGAGCCTCGACGACATCGCCTACATCTCCTATGACCCGTCCAATCCACCGGTGGCAGGCGAGCGACTCGCCGTCTTTGCGCCGACGCGCGCCATACACGACGTCCGGATGAGGGGAAAGAAGCGCAAGCGGGTCAAGAAGGGCCCGGTGGTCGGTCAGCTCGTGGAGATCGTGGGAGAGGTGTTCGTGCAGCGCGTGGCGAAAGAGAGCGCGGAGGTGCGCATCGTCGACGCGATGCGACCCATCGAGCGCGGGTTCAAGGTTGGAGAACTTCGATCGCGGTTCTCGCGAATCCGTCCGGTGGAGAATCAGTCGAACAACCT
>CALKDV010000238.1 GCA_938084085.1 uncultured Nannocystaceae bacterium | reverse complement strand
CCAGCGCCCATCCCTGAGCCGCAAACGAGCATCCACTCCGGGATGCTCCCATCGAGCCACTCTCGTACGGCTGAGCGTGCGTGTTCCCTCATCTCCTTCGACATCATCTCCCTTTCGGTACCGCGTTGTGGGGGAGCCTATCCCCCGGCGATCATCAGGCCGAGCAGCACGCCAGCCACCAACACCCCCACCACGATCAGACCCAGTTGAACCATGGAGACGCCCGCGGCAGCGCGATGATCTGGCGCATCCGCCACGCCTGACTCTACCGCCTCCTCCACCATCGAACGCGGTCCTGTCGTGTGAGACAGCCCCGTTTCCGGATCCACATGACGGGGGGGCAAGCGCCCACCGAGACGCTGGACGATGTCACCGAGCGCATCCACGAGCTCAGCGTAGTTGGGTCGGACATCAAGTCGACGACTCATCATCCTCCGGCATAAGTCACTGAGCGCCTCGTCAAAATTAGGCAGCACGCTCTTCAGCTGGGGCCGCTCTGACTTGAGGTGACGGCGCACGACGGCGGTGTAGTGGTCATCGGAGCCACCCTTGCGGAACGGTGGATTGCCGCTGCACATGTGATACAGCGAGCACCCGAGGGCATAGATGTCCGCAGATGCGTCGACGTCGTCCCCCATGGCTTGCTCCGGCGCGAGATAATCTGGTGTCCCAACAAACACCCCCGTGGCTGTGATCGACATGTCCTCTTGTAGGGCTTTCGCGAGACCAAAGTCTGTGACCTTGACCTCACCCGAAGACGTTAACACCAGGTTGGAGGGCTTGACGTCACGATGCACAACCCCTGCCCGCTGGGTCTCTTGCAGCCCGGAGGCTGCTTGCCGAATAATCTCCGCGGCGTCGCCGGGGTGAAGCGGGCCGTTGCGCTTGATGGCCTGTCCGACGTCGGTGCCGTCCAGGTATTCCATCGCCAAGAACGGTCGGCCCTCGTGCTCACCAATAAAATAGACTTGAACCACATGCTTGTGATTCATGGTGGCAAGGGAACGGCCCTCGCGTTCAAATCGGGTCTTGAACTCCTTCGATTCGCGGTGCTTTTGACTCAGCACTTTGACCGCCACGCGCCGGCCCAGGGACGAGTCCAGCGCTTCGAACACCTCGCCCATCGCTCCTTTCCCAAGGAGCCGCGAGACCTTGAAGTGGCCAATCTTCTCGGGGACAGGTGGCATCTGGCATGACGCTATCACGAGCGGGCACGGGCCCAAAACAAGGCCAAGCAGTGTTTTGAGAGCGCGTCATATGCGCCTCTGGCCCGACTCAAGCGGAGGGCGCTCCAGCGTCAGCCCCCGCGCCGGCCCGCAGACTTGCGGCGCAGACAGGTGTCGACCGCTTGCGTCACGGACGCATGCCATCCGGCGTCGGATCTTCAAACCGCGTGAAGCGCTTGATGAAGTTGAGATGGACCGTCCCGATAGGGCCGTTACGTTGCTTGCCCAAGATCACCTCGGCACGCCCCTCCACCTTCTGGCGCTCCTCCTCGCTCGACTCGGTCGTCAAATAGCGCTCGCCTCGATAGATAAACATGATGACGTCCGCGTCCTGCTCGATCGCGCCTGATTCCCGAAGGTCCGACAGCATCGGTCGGTGATCGCTACGCGAGTCCACAGCGCGGTTGAGCTGAGACAGCGCAAGCACGGGGCAGTTAACCTCCCGGGCGAGCGTTTTGAGTCCTCGCGAGATTTCCGTGATCTCCTGCGCGCGTGACTCGTACCGCTCGCGAGCTCCCCGGCACAGCTGCAAGTAATCAACCACGATCATCCCCTGCTTCGAAGGATCGGGGAAGATCGACTTGTCGTTCCGCCATCGCCTCGCGACGTTTCGAATCTCAAGGACCGAGGGGCTGGTGTTGGAATCGATATAGAGCTTGGCGTCGCCGAGCCGCCCTGCCGTGTACACCAACTTGTTAATGTCCCCTTTCTCCGTGAGCACACCCCGTCGAACACCGGCGTAGTCCACCTTCGCCTCGCTGCATAAGATCCGCTCGATAAGCTGCTCGGGACCCATCTCCAGCGAAAAGAACAACACCGGCACAAGATTGCTGCGCTCCTCTTCGGGCAACTCTGCGCTCCGCAGACGCGGGATACAAGCGCGCTGGGCGATGTTGAGCGCGAAGGCCGTCTTCCCCATGGAGGGACGAGCCGCGATGATGATCAGATCTTGAGGCTGCAGCCCCGCGGTTAACTCATCGAGCTGCTTGTAGCCCGTCGCGACTCCCGTGATGGTGCTTGAGGACTCGAGGCGCGCTTTGATCGACGCGAACACTCCCCCGAGGATCTGACTGGAGCTTTGGTACTCGCTGCGCTCTCCGTGCTGACTGACCTCAAGGATCCGAACTTGAGCGTCATCCAAGAACGCGCTGACATCCTCCACCTCATCCATGGCCTTGCTGGAAAGCTCGCGAGCCTCCGTCGCGAAGCTGCGCAGCTGCGCTGTCTGGCGTACCAGCTTTGCGTGCGCGAGCGCGTTATGAGAGGTCGCGTAGCGATCCGCGAGTTTGGAGAGGGCCTCGATGCCACCCACCATGTTGAGCTCGTCACGCTTCCGCAGACGGTCCTCGAGGGTGATCACGTCCGCCGGCTGCCCCTCTTCGGACAAGTCGACCATCGCTGAGAAAATGGCGCGGTGCGCCGGCACGTAGAAATCGTCGGGCTGCAGCAGCGCCACCACGTCGCCGAGGATTCGTTCGTTGAGCAGCACGCTGCCGAGCACCGAGCGCTCGGCCTCTAGGTTATGCGGGAGCGTCCGTGGACCATGCATCGACGCAGCATAACAAGTCTGCCTGTGGATTCGCCGTGGAGCGCGGGGGCCGCCTCGATCCACAAAAAAAAACGCCCGCAGCCGGCGGCTGCAGACGTCCTCTCGGCGCCTCCCGGCGCGTCGGTTATCGGATCGCGACCACGTTCACGACGAGCTCGCACTTCACGTCCGCGGAGAAGCGGATCTCAACCGTGTGCTGTCCGAGGCTCCGAAGCGGCTCCTTGAGACGTACCGCGCGACGATCCAGCTCGACATTTTGAGCGACGAGCGCGTCGGCGATGTCTCGAGTGGACACGCTCCCGAACAGCTTGTCGTCCTCGCCGACCTTACGGGCGATGGAGACGCTCACGCTCTCGAGCTTCTTGACAACAGCGAGGTCGCCTTCTTTGCGCTCCTCTTGTCGCTTGGCGATGGCGCGCTTGTGGTGCTCCAAACGCGCGACGTTCCCGCGCGATGCCACCAGCGCGTAGCCGCGCGGGAGCAGGAAGTTGCGGCCATATCCGGCCTTGACGGTGACGATGTCTCCAGCTCCACCGAGCTTCTCTACATCTTGGGTCAAAATGACTTGCATGATGTTATTCGTCCTTTCTTACTCCGCCGAGTAGGCGAGGAGCGCGAGAATTCGCGCGCGCTTGATGGCGCGGGTGAGTTGGCGTTGTTGTCGCGAGTTGACGTTGGACACGCGCGAGGGGACGATCTTGCCCCGGTCGCTCACAAAGTACTTGAGCAACGCTGGGTTTTTGTAATCGATGACGACGGTGGGGTCTGCGAGCGGAGAGATCCGCTTTGGACGGCTACGGCCATTTCGTTCTTCTTCACGGTCACGGTTCGACATGATCTAGTTCTCCTCCGTGGTTGCGGCCGCTGCTGGAGCGGTCTCTTTGGTGGGAGCCTCTTCGACGGCGGGAGCCGCTGCGGCTGCGGCTGCGGCGACCTCTGCGG
This sequence comes from uncultured Nannocystaceae bacterium, assembly GCA_938084085.1. Classification (GTDB taxonomy): domain Bacteria; phylum Myxococcota_A; class Polyangia; order Nannocystales; family Nannocystaceae; genus JAAZXR01. Next base: position 584 of record CALKDV010000238.1, on the reverse strand, counting down.
CTGCAGCTGCCTCTGCGGCTGCCTTCGCGGCCTCCTCTGCCTGACGCTGGCGCTCGATCTCCACAGGGTCTGGGCTGGTGTCTGACACTGCCTCAAGTAGATCTTCGCTGACCTCGGAGGGTCGGGCGGCCGGATCGATGTCTTCGTCCACCTTCACGGTGAGGTAGCGAAGGATGGACTCCGTCAATCGAAGCTTTTGCTCAAAGTTGAGGACGGTGTCGGATCCGCCGAGGAAGCGCAGGTACAGGTAGATGCCTCGTGTGTTGCGCCTGATCGGGTATGCCAGCGTGCGCAGGCCCCAATTGTCGGCGCTGATCAAGGAGGCGCCTCCGTCCGCGAACATCTCTTGGACGTTCGTGACGATGCGCTTGATCTGCGACTTGTTGGCGTCGGGTTTCAGGATAAGAACGGTCTCGTACTCGCGTTGCGTCGTCCGGAGACTTCGCTGAGACCGCACCACTGCAGGTTCGATATTTGTGTTCAAGTGTTGATTGCTCCCTCTGGACCTTGGGGCCGCGAAGAATTCGTGACCAAGGAGAGGGCGGAGAATATCCACTTGCCACCGCGAAGCAAGGAGATCTTGT
>CALKDV010000237.1 GCA_938084085.1 uncultured Nannocystaceae bacterium | reverse complement strand
GAGGCCCTGCAGCACTACATCTCTCACCGCAGAGACATCACCATCCGCCGCTGTCGGTTCGAGCTGCGCAAGGCGCTGGCTCGCCAGCACATCCTCGCCGGCTACCTCATCGCGCTGGACAACATCGACGAGGTCATCTCGATCATTCGCTCCAGCCCGGACTCCACCACCGCGCGCGAGCGACTGACCGCTCGGTTTGAGCTCAGCCCCATTCAGGCTCAGGCCATCCTCGACATGCGGCTCCAACGCCTCACGGGGCTCGAACGAGAGAAGATTGAAGCCGAGTTCAAGGTCTTGTGCGTAGAGATCACCTACCTCGAAGGCATCTTGAGCGACACGGCACGCCTGGACGCGCTCGTACGAGACGAGCTCCTCGAGATCCGCTACGGCTACGGAGATCCTGAGGGGCACAACGCGGGCGCCGGGGGCCCCGAATCCACGGGATCTCGACAGACAGAGATCGTCGATGTCGAGCACGAGATCCAAGCCATCGACCTGGTGGCCGATGAGTCCATGATCGTCATGGCCACGCAGCACGGCTACGTGAAGCGCCTGCCGACCTCTGAGTATCGCGTGCAAGCCCGCGGCGGCGTGGGCATCAAGGGCGGCGGCGGCCGCGATGACGACGACTTCGTTGTCGAGATGTTTGAAGCCTCCGCCAAGGCGTGGGTGTTGATCTTCACCAACACCGGTCGCGTCTTTCGAAAGCGCGTCTTTGAGCTCCCGCTCGTGCAGCGAGGCAACAAGCCCAAGGCCTGGGCCAACTTCCTGGAGCTCAAAGAGGGCGAGACCATCCATCACATGCTCCCCTACCGCGAGGCCGACATCGACGATGACCACTTCGTGTTGCTCGCGTCCAAGCAGGGCTTCGTGAAGCGGACCTCCCTGCGTGAATTCGAGAATATTCGCACCACGGGGCTCATCGCGGTCCGCGTGGAAGATGACGACCAGCTCGTGGGTGTACACCTCACCGACGGCCAACGTCACGTGGTCATGGCGACCGCGGGGGGCATGTCCATCCGCTTCTCTGAAGCAGATATTCGACCCATGGGGCGAACGGCGCGCGGCGTCAAGGGGATCTCTTTGCGAGCCGACGACGAGGTCGTCTCGGTCATCGTGATCGACGAAGACAGCCAGCGTTCACTCCTTACGATTTGCGGTAACGGTTACGGAAAACGGACCGAGGCGACCGAGTATCGCCCCCAGAGCCGCGGCGGCAAGGGCATCATCACCATCAAATGCAACAGCAGGAACGGCGCCGTGGTGAGCACGTCGATCGTCGCCCCCGACGATGAGGTGCTGCTCGTCACGGATCGCGGCAAAGTCATCCGCACCCCCGCCGACGGCATCTCCCAGCAGGGGCGCAACACCCAGGGCGTCCGGATCATACGGATGCGCGACGGAGAGCACGTCGTCGCACTCGAACGCATCATCGGGGACACCGAGGCCGATGCCGCCGACGCCGACGCTGACGCCGAGGAGACCGCCCCCCCACCGGCCGAGGAAACCGTCGCCACGACGGAGAGCGACCCATCCGCGGACGCGTCCACCAACGCCGACGACGGGGACGAGCATGACTGATCCTTCCACGTTCGACGGGCGGGCGGGCGCGCGCTCCCTCGAGCTGTTTGAGCGGGCCTCCCAGCACATTCCGGGAGGCGTCAACAGCCCAGTCCGCGCGTTCTCATCGGTGGGTGGACAGCCCCCGTTTATCCGCCGCGCCCACGGCTGCACCCTCGAGACCGAAGATGGCGCCAGCCTCATCGACTACGTGTGCACCTGGGGCCCCGCCCTCCTTGGTCATGGCCGCCTTGAGGTGGTCGAGGCCGTCTGCACAGCCGCGCGCAACGGGCTCAGCTTCGGCGCGTGTGCGGCGGCGGAGGGGGAATTCGCCGCCCTCATCTGCGCCACAGTCCCGAGCATGCGCGACGGCATGGTTCGGCTGGTCAACTCCGGCACCGAGGCCACGATGAGCGCACTCCGCCTCGCGCGCGGGTTCACTGGGAAGAACAAAATCATCAAATGCGACGGCGGCTACCACGGTCACGCAGACCTGCTGCTCGTGGCTGCGGGCTCCGGCGCCGCCACCCTGGGAATCCCGGGCTCGGCGGGTGTCCCAGAGGGCGCCGTGCGCGACACCCTCACCGTCCCCTTCAATGACGTCGCAGCCATGGCCGAGGTGCTCGCCGCTCATCGCGGCGACGTGGCCGCCATCATCGTGGAGCCCATCGCCGGGAATATGGGCTGCATCCCGCCAGCGCCGGGCTACCTCGAAGCCCTGCGAACCTTGGCCACGGAGCACGAGGCGGTGCTCATCTTTGACGAGGTCATGACCGGCTTTCGAGTGGCCCTGGGCGGCGCTCAAGAGCGCTTTGGCGTCACCCCCGATCTCACCTGTCTTGGAAAAATCGTCGGTGGGGGGCTTCCTGTAGGCGCCTACGGCGGGCGACGAGACATCATGTCGACGGTGGCACCCCTCGGACCCGTCTATCAAGCGGGCACCCTCAGCGGCAACCCCCTCGGCGTCGCTGCGGGCCTCAAGACCCTCCAGATTTTGATCGAGGAGGACCCTTACGACGCGCTTGAGCAGCGCACAGCGGCGCTAGTGAAGGGACTCCAAGACGCGAGCGCTTCTCACGACATCCCAGCGCAGCTCGCCCACGTAGGCCCCATGTTCGGTCTGTTCTTCACAGCGCGCCCCGTCGCCAACTACGACGACGCCAAGACCTCCGACCTTGAGCGCTTCAGCCGCTGGCACGCCGGGATGCTCGAGCGCGGGGTCTACCTCGCGCCCTCACAATTTGAAGCTGGATTCTTGTCGACCGCCCACGACGAGGGCACCATCGAATGCACCGTGGCAGCAGCCGCTCAGGTGTTTGAAAACCTGTAGGCGGCTTGTGTCTTCGTCCAGCCCAACACCCCCGCCCCGAGAACGCGCAGACTGGTACGAGAAAACCTCGGCGGCCTCCGTGGGAATCGAGATGGCGGTCGCGATCTGCATCGGTGCGTTTGGCGGGAAATATGTCCAAGACCACTGGACGCACTGGAAGCCCTGGACGATGTTGATAGGCCTCTTTATCGGAATTGGCGCGGCCGCGCTCGCGATCCTGCGCGTCGTTAACGAACACACGGCGGCCATGAAGCACAAAGCCGATGCGCTGGCCCAGCAGGCCAACGAGGCGCGCGCCGACCCTGAGGTGTCCGCAGCCCCTACGAGCTCCTCGACTCCTCACCCGCGGCGCAGCCCCGGGACAGATGCTCCTCCGGCCCGAACCCGGGTCCAGATCCTCACGTCAACCCTGGACCTTGAGCCCACCGCCGCACCGAGCCCAGGCGACGACACGCACCTCGACGACCCACCAGATGGGGTCAAGGGTTGAGCAAGGGCGCGCACATGGGGCACGAGGGAGAGCGCTTTTTTCGCCACCTCACCCCTTGGATCGCCGCCCTCGCCCTCGTCGCGGGGGGCGTGGCACTGCTCGTTTCAGGCGCCGATCTCGCGCTTGGGATCGCGCTTGGTGCGCTTTTTGGCTACGCAAACCTCCGCCTGCTCGGGCGATCTGTCCTCGCGATGCTCTCCATCGCCGAATCGTCTCCGGGAGGACCCCGTGGTGGCTCGGAGCCCCCCGATCCCGAGGATATCCTCGACTTCTCCCAATCCGCCGCTAGCTCCCCTCTAGAGCCCTTAGAGACCGATGTGGCCGCCCCCGAAAAACGCAGCGGCAGCTTCATCAGGCTCCCCGCGCTCGCGCTTGCCATGATCTTGATCCTTTGGTACATGCCCGCGCGACCGGAGGGATTTCTCCTCGGTCTGGTCCTCTCGCTTCTCGCGGCCGTTGGCGCCGCAATCCAAGCCTCGCGCCACGACCGGCGCTCTCCTTAGACCCCAAACTTTTCACGACGCACCATGGGCGACCACGACACCTGGTTCACGACACTGCTCCCCTTCTGGGCCGATCTTGAGAAAACGGCCGAAAGCGGGCTTGAGCGCGACTGGCAATGGCTGGCCTTCCAAGCGAGCCACTTCACCATGCTCCACGTCGGCTCGTCCGCCGTGGCCATCCTCGTGATCCTCGCGGCGGTCTTCGCCTGGCGCCGATCGATCAAGGGCGAGAACGAGGGCATCGTCCCCACCAAGAACTGGGGACTGTCCGCCATGCTCGACGGCTTCGTGGGCGCCGTCTACAACTTCTCTCGCGACATCATGGGCGAGAAGAACGCGCGCACCTACCTCCCCTTCGTGGGCACGCTGGCGCTGTTCATCTTCTGCCACAATATCCAAGGCCTGGTGCCCGGATTCCTTCCAGGTACCGATTCCCTGAAGACCAACCTGGCGCTCTCGCTGCTGGTGTTCGTGGTCTACAACGTCATCGGTATCGTCAAGCAGGGCCCCATCCACTACTTCGCCCACTTCGCAGGCCCCAAGTTTGAGCTCGGTGGCATCAACGCGCGCTGGATCGCGCCGTTGATGTTCCCCATCGAGATCGCGAGTCACCTCGCGCGCCCCGTCTCCCTCGCCTTCCGACTCATGGGCAACATCCTCGCGGACCACAAGGTGGTCGGCGTCATCCTCGTGCTCTTCCCCGTGCTGTTGCCGGTCCCGTTCCTGATGCTCGGCGTGCTCGTCGCCATCGTTCAAACTGTCGTCTTTACCCTCCTCACCATGATTTACATCGGCGAAGCTGCGGCTCACGCTGACGGGCACTGAGCCCAACGAATCACTGACTGAAAGAAAAAACACCATGTTCAACAAGATCATCGCTCCCC
>CALKDV010000236.1 GCA_938084085.1 uncultured Nannocystaceae bacterium | reverse complement strand
ATCGATGTGGTGTTGGTCCCCATCTTCCACGACCTCGGGAGCGCGTGCCCCGAGGCCCCCTCGCCGACTGAGCTCGACATCCAGTTGCTGTCTGATTGGCTCTTGGCCCACAACCCCGCGGACCACGTCGACATCACGGTCGGACCCACGTTGACCTACGAAACTTCAGTCTCCAATGGGTTCGACTTCATGCTCGACTTCCTCGCGCAAACCCGCGAGGAAATGGGCGCACCCTCCGGCGAGTACTGGTACGGCATCATCCGGACCTGTGGCGAGACCCCCATGGTCCCAGGTGTCGGCGCCATCGATGGACAGGCCATCGCGGTCAATGACTTCAACTTCATTGACGACCCCTCGCTGCGGGTCGCCGCGGGGCGCTGGCGCACCGACGTCCTCACGGACGGAACGGTACAGGTGGAGAAGAGCGTCCAAGACACCTTCGTCCATGAAATTGGCCACACTCAAGGCCGCGCGCACTCCCCTTGCGATGCACCCGGCGCTGACAACGACTACCCCTACCCAGACGCAGACATCGGAATCTGGGGGTTCGACACCATCAACAACCTCTACTACTCGCCCACCGCCCGCAAGGACTACATGTCCTACTGCAACCCCGTGTGGGTGTCGGACTACGTCTACCTGCAGGTCTACCCGTTTATCTCGACCATCAGTTCATGGGACGCGGGGGATCAACCGCCGGCCGAAGAAGCCGAGCTGCTGCTCTACGGCACGGTCAACAACGCGGGCGACGTCGCATGGCGCACCCGCATGGGGACTTTTCCCAGCGTGGAGACCCCAGAAGCCTCTGTCCTCTTCGATGGGATCCCCGCACCCGCGGTCTTCCTTGAGCCCTCCGAGGCGTTTCACGGAGGGCTGCTGATCACCAGGGTCCCCGAAAGTTGGCGGTCGCAGGATCCGGCCAACTCTCGGCTCGCCTCCGGCGACGGAGACCTCGACGTCCGCGCGCCTGGCTTCCAACGGCACTTCTCGATCTCCAGCGTACGTGAACACGCCAACGAGACCCGGGCGCGCGCACAGACCGCCGCAGACGAGGCGAAAACACGCGTCCGCCCCTAGCGAGTCAACGTTCACGCGCGGGCTCTAGCCCCGCGTGGAACCCCGAACGAAGGGTCTGCTAGCCGATCAACGACGGACTGTGATGACCCCCACAGCTCGGACTTCCCGGGCGTACACGATTCGCGGCTCCCGTCACTGACGGAGGCCCACGAATCGGCTAGTCTGCCGCTTCCCTTCCGAGCCCCTATGCAATTCGAACACGTTTCCATCGTCGACGTATCGGCTGTCGACGCCCCCCACCGCGTCACCTCCTCGGAGCTTGAGGCGCGGTTGAGCCCAACCATGCGGCGCCTTCAGCTCGCGCCCAATCTCCTTGAGAACCTCTCGGGCATCGTCGCCCGAAGGATGTGGGACGCCGACACGCCGCCGAGTACCGCGGCGACGCTCGCGGCGCGCGCGGTCATCGAGAAAACCGGAGTCGACCCTCAAAAAATTGGCGTGGTCATCAACACCTCCGTCTGCCGCGACTTCATCGAGCCGTCCGTCGCGTGCATCGTGCACGGACAACTCGGACTCGCGCCCGACTGCATCAACTTCGACCTCGGGAACGCGTGCCTCGGGTTCATGAGCGGCATGGAGGTCGTCGGAAATATGATCGAGCGCGGCCAAGTTGACTACGGCTTGGTCGTCGACGGCGAGAACAGCCGGTTCGTGGTGGACTCCACCATCGAGCGCCTCTCCGCTCCAGATGTGAGCGAGGCGACCTTTCGAGCGAACTTCGCTACCCTCACCCTGGGATCTGGAGGCGCCGCGATGCTCTTGTCTCGCAGCGATCTCACCCCCTCCGGCCACAGGTTCTTGGGAGGCGTCTCCACGGCGGCGACCGAGCACCACGGCCTCTGTAAGGGACAGGTGGACGGGATGCTCACGGATACGCGCGCGCTCCTCATCGCCGGCATCCAACTCGCTGTCCAGACCTACCGACGCGCGGGCGACACCCTCGGATGGGACACTCAGTCCCTCGACGAGCTCGTGCTGCACCAAGTCAGCAAAGCCCACACCGAGAAACTCGCGCAAGCGCTCGAGCTTGACCTCTCGAAAGTCCATCGGCTCTACCCCGAATACGGGAATGTCGGCCCCGCCGCCGTCCCCATGGTGCTCGCCAAGGCGGTCGAGGCGGGTAGAATCAACGCCGGCGATCGCGTTGGGATGATGGGAATTGGGAGCGGCCTCAACTGTTCGATGGCCGAAATCGTGTGGTGAGAGCGGTCCCCAAGCATATCTACCCCTTCGCGTCGAACTTCCTCGAGCTCGACAAGGGGCTTCGCTACCACTACCTCGACGAAGGGAGCGGTCCCCCCGTCGTGATGGTCCATGGCAACCCGACCTGGTCCCTGTACTACAGACAATTGGTGACCCTGCTCCGAGATCGGTACCGGTGCATCGTGCCCGATCACATCGGGTGTGGCCTCTCCGACAAGCCTGATGACAGCCGCTACGAATACTCTCTGGCGCAACGCGCCGACGACTTGGCGCGCCTCATCGACACCCTCGGTCTCAAGAAGGTGCATCTGGTCATGCACGACTGGGGCGGTATGATCGGCATGACCTGGGCGAGCCGACACCCTGCGCAGGTCGACAAGGTCGTCTTGCTCAACACCGCAGCCTTTCATCTGCCCCCGTCCAAGCCACTCCCTCCTGCGCTTGGGCTCGCTCGAAACAGCCGTCTCGGGGCGTTCCTCGTGCGCAGATTCAACGCTTTCTCGCGGGCGGCCGCCTCTGTCGCCTGCACCCGCAACCCCATGTCGAGAGAACTCAAGGACGCCTACACGGCCCCCTACGACTCGTGGCAAAATCGCATCGCGACCCTTCGGTTCGTCCAAGACATCCCGCTCAAGCCCGGTGACCGCGGGTACGAGATCGTCTCCGAGGTCGCGGCCTCTATCCCCTCTTTTAACGACCGCGACGTCTTTATCGGGTGGGGACTCAAGGACTTCGTATTCGACGCCCACTTCCTGCGTGAGTGGGAGCGACTCCTCCCGAACGCCACGATCCATCGGTATGACGACGCCGGGCATTATATCCTTGAAGACGCGTGGGACGACCTGAAGCCGCTGCTCGATGGCTTCTTCACCGACGCGCCCGCCGCCTCCTCTTGAGGTCAACGAGCATGATGGAAGAAGTCATGAGCCGCGCTCCGCCAACTCCGTCGACCCAGGCCGATCAGCCCGCGAACATCGCCTCCGTGCTGCCGACGATGGCGGCCCAACAACCAGACCGGCCGGCTATCCATTACCCAAACGGTCGAGACGCCGCAGGTCGACGTACCTACGACGCGATGACCTATGCCGAACTCGACGCGCAAAGTGACCATATCGCGCAATCGCTGACGGCCTACGGGATCGGGCGAGGCGTCCGCACCGTGTTGATGGTGAAGCCCAGTTTGGAATTCTTCGCGCTGACCTTTGGGATGTTCAAAGCCGGCGCGGTGCCCGTCATGATCGACCCGGGCATCGGGCTCAAGAATATTAAGAGGTGTCTCGCTCAGGCGCGCCCGGAGGCGTTCATCGGCATCCCCCCGGCGCACGCAGCACGGGTGCTGCTGCGATGGGGTCGCCGCTGCCTCTCGCACCTGGTGACGGTCGGCCGAAAGCGTGGCTGGGGAGGCGCCACATTGGACGAGCTCAAGCGAGTGACCTCCCCCGACCAGACCTGGCGAATGGTGGACACGCAGCGCGAGGAGACGGCGGCCATCCTCTTTACCAGCGGCAGCACGGGCACCCCCAAGGGCGTCGTCTACACGCACGGGACCTTCCTCGCCCAAGTGTCCGCGATCCGCGATCTCTACGGAATCCAACCCGGCGAGGTCGACCTCCCCACCTTCCCATTATTCGCGCTCTTTGACCCGGCCCTCGGCATGACAACCGTGATCCCCGAGATGGACTTCAGCAAGCCCGCCACCATCGACCCCACGGTCGTCCAAGATGCCGTCGAGACCTTTGGTATCACGAATATGTTTGGGTCTCCGGCTGTGCTCAACACTGTCAGTCGATGGGCCGAGGCCAACGAGGTCAACTTTCATTCCCTGCGCAGAGTCATCTCCGCGGGGGCCCCCGTCCCGGCCACTACCCTCGCCCGCATGCGGCGGTGCATCCCCGCCAACGCGGACATCGTCACCCCCTACGGCGCGACCGAGTCGCTCCCTGTGGCGAGCGTGGAGAGCCGTCAGGTCCTCGAGCACACGGCGGCTCGTACGGACGCGGGTGCGGGCGTCTGCGTCGGCCCGCCGGTCCGCACGATCCAGGCCAAGGTCATCGAGATCAGTGACGGGCCGCTCGCCTCCCTTGAGGCCGTCCCCACATGCGCCGCCGGTGAGATCGGCGAGATCGTCGTGCATGGCTCGGTGGTCACGGAATCGTACTTCGAACAGTCCGAAGCTACCACGCTCGCAAAAGTTCACGACGCGAACGGAGATCTTTGGCACCGTATGGGAGATGTGGGCTACCTCGATGAAGCCGGACTTTTGTGGTTTTGCGGGCGGAAGTCCCACCGTGTCCCCACCGCTGCGGGCACGCTCTTCTCCGTCCCTGTTGAGGGGATATTTAACACCCACCCGGATGTGTTTCGGAGCGCGCTGGTTGGAATCCCCTGCTACGACCCCGACCAGCCACGTCCCGCAGTCTGCGTCGAATTGGAGCCGAACACGCCCTACCGCCGACGCCGTGAGATCTGCGCCGAGCTGCGAGCCATGGCGCGAGAACACGCGATGACCTCAGAGATTCACGACATCCTCTTGCACCCTGCCTTCCCAGTGGATATCCGACACAACGCAAAAATTAACCGTCCCGCCCTCGCGCAGTGGGCCGCGAGGATGCTCGGATGAGAGTGCTCGTCACCGGAGGCTCTGGCTTCCTAGGAAAAGCGCTGGTGTTCCAACTTTTGTCGGCGGGACATGAGGTGGTGACTCTTTGCCGCGGTCGCGATGAGGACCTTGAGCGCTCCGACGCGAACAACGTCCGTGGCGACCTGGCAGACCAAGACACGGTGCGTGAGGCCGCTCGCGGCTGCGACGCCGTCATCCATACAGCCGCCAAGGTCGGCGCCCACGTGCGCGCTGCGGAGTTTGAGAGCACCAATGTCCTCGGAACCCGACACGTCATTGACGCTTGCCTCACGGAGCAGGTGGGGCGACTCATCTATACGAGCACCCCCTCCGTGGTTCACGCCGGTGGCGACATTGAGGGTGCCGACGAGTCTTTGCCTTACCCAGACTCCTTCCACGCGCACTATCCACGCACGAAGGCCGCCGCGGAGCGAGCGGTACTCGCCGCGAACGGTGACCAGCTCGCCACCGTCGCGCTCCGTCCGCACCTCATCTGGGGACCCGGAGACACCAACCTCGTCCCTCGCATCCTCGCGCGGGCCCGCGCGGGCCGGCTTCGCTTCGTGGGCACGACGCCCAAACTTGTTGACACCACCTACATCGACAACGCGGTCGACGCCCATCTTTGCGCGCTCCGCCAACTTGAGCCCGGCGCCGCGTGTGCCGGCAAGGCATATTTTATCGCCAACGGTGAGCCGGTGCTGCAGTCGAGCATCATCAATGGAATCCTCGAGGCGGGAGGACTCCCCCCGAACGACCAATTCATCAGCGCGACCGCTGCCCGCATCGTCGGTGGCGTCTTGGAAGCGGCCTATTGGCTCTTTGGTCTCCGCGGCGAACCCCCGATGACGAGGTTCCTCGCGGAACAGCTGAGCACCGCGCACTGGTACGACCTTTCGGCAGCCGCCCGCGAGCTCGAATATCGACCGCGCGTCAGCGTTGAAGAGGGCTTGCGACGTCTCGCGATCTCCCTGCGATCTGACGCGAAGCCCCGCGCTCATGAGGTCTAATTCGAGCGGCCCCGAATGAGCCCCCTCGTGGCTTGAGCGTAGCTCGTCACGCGAGGCTTCCTCCCCAACCGAGGCGAGCACGGGGAAAACAGCGGTGCGATTCCTGACCGGGCGTTTCATGCCTTCTCCCCACGTGAGGCCAGCGAGCGTGCTATCTTGACGGAGGCGGCGTCGAAGCCGCTGATGAGCCCGACCGCCGCACGCGTCCCACGAGGTGGGGAGGCTCCACCCGAGCGAGCGCCTACCTAATCCTCAACATGCGATCTACGATGGCCACCACGCCCGACCAAGAGTCCTCCGCTGCGCCGAGCTTCGCGCAATCCGAGTGCGTCTTCTGCGCGAGAGGCGAAGGGGCGGTCGCCATCACGCGCCCCAAGTTTTTGGTGCGCCGATGTTCTCAGTGTGCGGTCATGTGGTGCGATCCCCTCCGATTCTCCGATGTGTTCAACCCGGACAACGAAGAGGCCTACCTGGAGACTCATGACGCACTCGACGGAGAGAATCAAGATCGCATTGAGATCCTGATGCGCGCGGCGCCACCGAGCACTCATCCCACTGTGCTCGAAGTGGGGTGCATGCACGGCGACTTCCTCCTGCGCGCGGCAAAAGAGGGCTACCGAGGCCGCGGCCTCGACCTGAGTCAAACCGCCGTCGACCACGCCGCGAAGACCTCCCCTGGACTCGTCGAGTACGGGACGCTCGATGAGCGCGTCGCGGACGCCTCCGTCGATGTCCTCGCAGCCTTCAACGTGATCGAGCATATGGACGCGCCTCACGAGTTTTTGGCCCACGCCCATCGAGTGCTCCGGCCGGGAGGGATGCTCGTCCTCGAGACACCTCGCCAAGAGAGCATCTTCCACCACATCATGTTCAGCCGGGGACGTATCTTCACGAACGACAAGAGCGTCGACATTGGAGTCTATCCAGGCAGTCATATCTTCAAGTTTGGGAACCGCGCGTGGCGCACGATCCTCTCGGACCGTGACTTCGAAGTGACCTCACTCCAGGGGAAGTCCACGCCGCTCTCACAGCTCTTCGCGAAACAAAAAATCCCCTTCGCAACACGCGTGGCGATTGTCTCCTTCAATGTCCTCGCAAAGGCGACGCGGCTCGAGAATCGCCTCATCTTGACCGCTTGCCGGACGCCCTAACCTCGGTCTCATCATGCTTGTATATCCTCGTTTCGCAACCCTGCCGTCGTTCTTAGCCCTCGCGCTCCCGACCCTGATGCTTGTCCAGGCGTGCGGACGCACGGAGGTTGTCGAGGACTTCGGTGATGACGGGAGCGGCGACACCGACACCACCGGCGATACCACCGGCGACGGCGACGGCGACGGCGACGGTGACGGCGACGCCGACACCACCGGCGACGGCGACGATTTGTTTTGCGGCGACGCGATCGTCACACCTGCGCTCGGCGAGGAATGTGATGAGGGTGACGCCAACGGCGCCGAGGGCTCCACTTGCAAAGAGGACTGCACCCTCAACTTCTGCGGCGATTTTTTCCTCGGTGCCAACGAAGAATGTGACGAGGGCCCCTTCCCTGTTCCTGGACCCGACGCCACGTGTGCGGAAAACTGCAAGCTCAACTTTTGCGGGGATGCTTTCCTGGGACAAGGTGAGCAGTGCGACCTCGGAAATCTCAACGGGACACCCAACGCGGACTGCACCAGCGACTGTCAACTCCCCACCTGCGGCGACGGGCAGCTCGGGCCTGGAGAGGAGTGCGACCTCGGAGCCGACAACGGGGATCCCGGCTCACCGTGCACATCGAGCTGCCTGCTCAATATCTGCGGCGACAGCGAACTCGGACCTGACGAGGGCTGCGACGACGGCAACACAACTCCAGGGGATGGCTGCGACGCCAACTGCCAGGTCGAACCGCCACCTGCGTGTGGCGACTTCATCACCAACGGCGCCGAAGAGTGTGATGACGGCGCGAACGCGAACCAGGACGACGGCTGCACCAGCGCGTGTCTGTTCCCGGCATGCGGAGATGATTTCCCGCAACCCGTCTCCAACGGCGAAGAGTGCGACGAAGGCCCCCTCAACGGCCCCTTTGGCACCTGCGGATTTGACTGCACCCTCAATGTGCCCGAGTGTGGCAACGGCGTCCTCGAAGGGGCGGAGGAGTGTGACCTCGGTAGCCTCAATGGCGACTCCAGCGACTGCACCGCCACATGCACCAACGCGGTGTGCGGG
>CALKDV010000235.1 GCA_938084085.1 uncultured Nannocystaceae bacterium | reverse complement strand
TACCAGCGCTGGCCCCACCAATTCATCATTGGGAGCAGCGCGAGCGGTGCCAACGCAACCGTGAAGGGCTCCCAAGAGGGCGACGGAACGGCGCGGGTCATCGAGGCCAGCATCATCAGCTGAAGTGGCATCGCTACCGCGGCCGTGAGGGCCAGCGCGCCGGCGCCCGCGTAGAGATGTACGACCGCCTCGGGGCGAGTCCAGCCGCCCCCGATGGACCGCTGAAGTTCGGCGATGGGGTGGCGCTCTGGAAACCGCCGGCCCCAGCGGGCTGCGGCGCCTGATACCCAAGGCTCGACCACGGCGGCGGCGCAGCACATGCACGTCCAATCGAGCGCGGCCAACAAAATCTCGCTGTGTTGGAGCGCACCCCACGTACACACCGCGAAGAGTCCGATGGCGTAGTGAACGCTGAGGACGAGGCGCTGATGGCAGACGGCGCGACGCCACATCAGCGCTCGGGGCAGGGGCAAGGAGGCGCTCTGGAGGACGCTCGTCGCGTGCTGAAACGGGTAATTGCGGGCATGGACACCCACGGCGAGCATCAACACACCAAACACAAGGTCGAAGGTCTGGGCCTCGTTGAGCGACACGGAGGCGCGCTCATGTCGAAGAACCGCCCAGGACACAGCGAGCGGCAGGGCAATGGCCACCCCATGTGGCCAGACGTCAACCCGTGGCATGAAGCGGCGCTGCGGCACGCGCCATCATACGTCGTTGACCACCGCGCGCGGAGAAAATGACGGTGGGCGGCACTGCGAACCTACGCGCGCAACACCGCCGCAGGGGTCCGTTTGCACGCGGACCAGGCGGGGGCGAGGCCCGCGATGAGCGTGGCCACAACAACCACCACCACCAGCCGAAGGGCCTGGATGGGGTAGAGTCGAACCTTGAGCACGGGCTGCATGGCGACACCAGACACCTCCGTGCCGGGTTGAATCATGGAGGAGAAATCGATTCCGTGCTCATGGAGGTGGAGGTAGGGGCCCACGGTGATCAGGGCCCCTACGACGATCCCAAGGGCGGCCAGCCAGGCGCTCTCCGCGAGCACCAGCCGGAAGATTTGCGCCCTTGAGAAACCGATCGCCCGGAGAATGCCGAACTCACGCCGGCGCTCGATGACGCTCACAAAGATCGCGTTGAACACGCCCGCCGACAGCAGCAACAACACGATGAACTGAATGACGATGCCGGTGGAACCGTCGACGGCGATGAAGCTCGCCAGCTCCGGCTGAGACACAAACCAGGGGAGCGCGCGCGCGGGGGAGTCCAGGCGCGCGTTGAGCCGGGCGGCGACGGATGCAGACTTCCGGTGGTCGTCGAGCAAGACCACCTCGTAGGTAGCGTCGCCCTCGCTGTAGCCCAAGGATTCCCGGAGGTCTTGGAGGGGCATGATGGCGATGCCGCCATCCACGCTCGGCGCGCCGGTCTCCAAAACGCCCGTGACGCGGGCGAGCCGGTTGACGACCTCTCCGTTCGGATCAGTAAATGTTAAGACCACCTTGTTGCCGCGGCGAAGCTCCAGATTTTCGAGGAGGCGGACCCCCAACCAGACCCCGCCGGACTCCAGCGTGCCCACAGCCGCGTCAGACGTCTCTCCTTCGAGGATGGGCATGGTCGACGTGTCCTCACGTCTCGGATCAATCCCGAGGATTGAGGCGCCCGCGTTGCCATGGGCGGTGGACAACAGCCCCGCCGCGCTGACCCGCGAGACGACGTGTCGTACGCCTGGGGTCCCGCGGAGCTCGTCGAGTAGTTGTGGTGGGGTGTGAACGTGGTGCTCGGCTTGAGGGCTGTCGCGGTAGTCGTTGTGTTCGATGCTGACATGTCCAGACCCGAGGTGGGCGGCGTAATCGATCATCTCTCCGTAGGTACCCGACGACATGCCGGTGATGATCACCGACAGTAAAATTCCAAACGCCATGCCGAGGACCGTGATCGCGGTCCTGCGTGTATTTCTCCAGAGATTGCGCCAGGCCATGGGCATACGAACGGGCTGCTTTTGGGGGGCCGGTGCCTAGAAGAAGGCGCGGGTCTCCACGTAGACTGTGAGAGGAGCGTCTCCGAATTCGCTCCCAACTTGAACAAAGGATGGGGTGAGGGGATCGGGAGTGGACGAAGGCGCGCCCCACGGAGCAAAGGCGCCTAAGAGGATGTCGACCTCGTCCGCTGCGTTGTACTTCAACGAGACTCCGGAGAGCCCTGAAGCATCTTCCACATTGAACAAACCGATCGCAGAGAGGTTCAAGACCGGGATGAGATCGGCTCCGACAAAAGAGCTCAGGTAATGCCGACCGAGATACGGGAGCGCGTCGGGGGCTCGGTCGGCTTGAACCTCGAGGTAGTCCGCGGGCGTCGCTCCGCCGTCGGAGAGGTAGGCGTACTCCACGCCGACAGAGAGGTTTTTCCACGGCCACGAGAGTGATGGACCGGCGGCTAGTTTTCCGCCCCAGGGCTTCGCGTCGAGTCGACCGTTGGAGTCCTGGTCGCGGGCGCTCACGTGCCCCTCGGCGTGAAGATGGACTGGGCCGGCGCTCCCTTGGATGCTCGCGCCGGCGATCCACATGCGCGACACCTTGCCACCGACAACGCGAATCTCATAGCCGCCGGCGACGAGATTGAGACTCGCCAAGAGCGCGCTGTCGGTCCACGTCGGGTCTCCTTGTTCGTCGTTTCCGAGGACACCCATGACGTCGAGGGTGAGGAAAGGCCGCAGCGCGTATTCGAAGCGCGCGCCGTCGACACCAGGCTTGTAGATGCGGTTAACGGCGGTGGCACCAAAGGGCGCAAAAAAATCGTTAGGGGTGATCAGCGTGCTGGTGGTCAGGGTAATGGGGAATCGACCCACTGACAGTCGGGCGTCGCCGCGCTCCATGCGGAGGACAAATCGATCCACACCGATGGCGCCGCGCACGGTGCCTTGGCTCCATCCGCTCCACGTGAGCAGCGGCGAGCGGTAGGCGCTCTGGGCGGTGGCGGCGGTGGTAAAGGTGCCATCGCCGCCGCCAAATCCCGGCACTCTTCCGAGCTCGACGAAGTAGTTGAGTTCCATGGCGAGCCACGGGCGAACGGGGGCGTTGGCGATGCCCCGGATGACGAGGGTCGACAGGGCGTCATCCTCCATTCCGAACGGGTTGTCGTCATCGAGATGAAGATACGCCGCTGTCATTCGCGCACTCCCCGAGAGCACCTCCGAGGCGGAGGGGAAAGCCGGAGAAGACGAGGGCGCTACGGATCCGGCGGGCGATGAGACCGGGGGGCTTTGGGCGTTGGCCTGCGCCGGGGAGTCGAGGCCGGGGACTGGCTCGAGGCCGGGGATGGGGTCGAGCCCGGGGACTGGCTCGACGGGAAGCTCCGCAAGGGGGGGGGGCGTGGAGGACGACTCGGTCGGTGCATCGCCTCTCGAGGCGTGCGTTGCGAGCACGATACAGGCGAGGCTTGCGAGCGGGCTGGTCACGGGCTCGCTTGCTGCACGCGTCCATCTACGAGATGGATGGTGCGTTTGGCTCGCGCCATCACGCGCGGATCGTGGGTGGAGAAGATGAAGGTAACCCCACGCTCTTCGTTGAGTTTTTGCATGATGTCTAGCAGCTGCTCGGCGGTCGCAGAATCGAGGTTGGCCGTGGGCTCGTCGGCGAGCGTGACCGCTGGTTCACTTGCGATGGCGCGCACGATGGCGACCCGTTGCTGCTGTCCGCC
>CALKDV010000234.1 GCA_938084085.1 uncultured Nannocystaceae bacterium | reverse complement strand
GGGTCGAGATCGGCGCTCGCGAGCGCATTTTGAGCCACCGCAAGGTCGCCCAGCGCCACGTGCACCGCGACGACGACGGGGTGGCCCACCTGCGCATGGACGACCGCGGCCGGTGCACAGCGCTCCGCGGAGCCCTCGGCCAGCGCGTCTCCTGCGCTATCTACGAGGTTCGACCCCGCGCGTGCCGGCGGGTCGAGCCCGGCAGCCCCGACTGTGAGCGTGCGCGACGTGAACGATTGAACGGCTGAGCCCCATTGCGCGCGGGTACCGATCACACCCTCCGGCCCCCGCCATTTCAGTCATTTTTTTCGAAAACACCGTCAATGGTGGTGTCTTGGGGGGCGTCCCGACGCCCCCGCGTCTCCATGCCCGCATCCTCTAGCACCGCGCCGAGCCCCGCGCTCCCGTCGACCCCCACCGCCATCCACCGCGCCTCCGAGATCGCGCGCGGGGTGGATCCCGTGCTCATCCTCGCGTCCCTCGCCTTGTCCTGCCTCGGCCTCGTGATGGTCTACAGCGCCAGCGGGTGGCTCGCGCGCCAGACCACGGGCTCATGGACCTACTACCTGCACCGTCAATCAATCTTCCTCGGGGTCGGTGTGGTCGTCATGCTCGCGGTGAGCCGCGTCGACTATCGTCTGCTGCGTCGCTACGCGGTCCACACCATGCTCGGCGCGCTCCTGCTCTTGGTGATGGTTTTGATCTTCGGCCGCGAGGTCAACGGCGCCAAGCGCTGGCTCTCATTTGGACCGATCAGCATGCAGCCCTCGGAGGTCGCCAAGATCGCGCTCATCATCTTCTTGTCGTTCACCTTGGCCCGCAAGGGGACCCGGGTGAAGAACTTCAAAGAGGGCTTTATGCCCACCATGATCGCCGCGGGGCTGACCATGGGACTCGTGGGTCTCGAGAAAGACCTGGGCACCACGTTGCTGCTGGGCACCATCGCTCTCATCATGCTCTACGTCGCCGGCACGAGGACGTCCTACGTCTTCGGCGCCATCCTGCTGCTGTTGCCAGTGGCGTGGTACCAAGTGATCGGCGTGGCTTTCCGCAACACGCGCCTTTTGGAGTTTCAAGCGGGCGGTGGATATCAGGTCAAGCAGGGGCTCATCGCCGTCGGCTCCGGCGGAATTTGGGGTGCCGGGCTGGGCGCAGGCCGCCAAAAACTCGGCCACCTACCTGAAAATCATACGGACTTCATCCTGGCGACCGTCGGGGAAGAGCTGGGCCTGGTGGGCATCTTTGTGGTGCTCTGCTTGTTCATGACGATCACATGGCGCGGGCTGGTCATCGCACGTCGCGCCGCCGATCCCTTCGGCACCTACCTCGCCGTCGGTCTGAGCACGATGTTTGGTCTGCAGGCGCTGGTGAACGTGAGCGTGATCTTCAACGTGATTCCCGCCAAGGGGATCACGTTGCCCCTCGTGAGCTACGGAGGGTCCTCCTTGCTCATCAGCCTGGCCGCGATCGGGATGCTGTTGTCCATCTCGCGGAGCACCGGCCCGTGGCGGGTGTTCTCCGAGAGCGGCTCCTCCAAGCCCCGCGCCAAAAAACGCGACCACCGCGGCGTGCGACCCAACGTTCGTATCCCCGCGGGCCCGCCCGCGGCCGAGCTTGAGGCCTGACCGCCAGCCGGGCTCGCGCTGACCCGTCGGTGACGCGGACCCTCGACGATGGTACTCCCTTGGCATGCGCCTGTACTCTATCGAAGGCAACACCCAAAAGCTCGACGGCGGCGCGATGTTTGGAAACTGTCCGCGCGCCTTGTGGTCGCGGTGGTGTCCGCCGGATGAGCTCAACCGGATCCCCCTCGCCTGCCGCGCCATGCTCGTCGTCGAAGACACCGGACGCGTGGTGCTGTTCGAGACGGGCATCGGCGCTTTCTTCGAGCCCAAGCTGCGCGACCGCTATGGCGTCCAAGAACAAGAGCACGTGCTGATGAGTTCCCTCGCGGCCCGCGGGATCTCCCCGCAAGACGTGGACGTGATCGTGCTCTCCCACCTCCACTTTGACCACGCCGGAGGCGTCCTCAAGCCCTACGCAGATGGTGCTCCGCCCGCGTTGGCCTTCCCCAACGCGAGGTTCGTCGTGGGAGAGGAGGCGTGGCAACGGGCCCTCGCACCGCACGCGAGAGATCGCGCGTCCTTTATCCCCGAGCTGCCCGGTCTCCTCGAGGGGAGCGCGGGTCTCGAGCGCGTACAAGGAGACCGCAGCGAGGTCTTGGGTGACGGCTACACCATGCATCGATCCGATGGTCACACCCCGGGGCTCATGCTCACCGAGGTCATCACCCCCCGGGGCCCGGTGACCTTTATGGGCGACCTGATCCCCGGTACACCGTGGGTCCACCTCCCGATCACCATGGGATACGACCGCTACCCAGAGCTATTGATCGATGAGAAGCAACGCTACCTCGCGCTCGCGCTCGAGCGGTCCCATTGGCTATTTTATACCCACGACGCCCACGTAGCCGCGAGCCGCGTCTCCCGAGACGAGCGTGGTCGCTTTCGCGCCGCCGACCCCCTCGAGGAGATGTGCTGGGCGCCCGCCTAGCCGGCAAAGCTCCGGCCCGCCCTAGTCCATCGACTCACGCGACGAATCTCGGAAGTACAGACCGCACGACTCGCGAGGGTCCGTCACCCGCAACCATGCGTCCAAGCTCGGTTGCACCGACGGCTCCGCCACCAGCGCCAGCAACTCGCGAATTGACACATAGTCTCCGGGCTGACTGAGCGAGTGCTGCACGATCGAGAGCAACTCCGGCGCGGCCTCTTGGAGTTGTTCTTGAAACTTATTCCAGCGCGCGGTCGTGAACTCCACAGCGGATTCGCTGTGGTCGGCGGCCACGCGCGCCAAGAGCTCGTGATCTCCAACGCTCAAAAGCTGATGAAGATAGGGTTGCAACAGCATCCACGCGTCATCCCTCACCGCGATGATCTCATTGGGGTGCTCTACCCACATCCAATCGTCATCCTCTTCGAGAATGACGATGCCCGCGCCACCGCTCGACCCCGCCACCAGCTCTCGAAGCCGCGGCAAATTAAACGAGACCGGCGCGAACCGCTGCTCATTGGTAGGCCCCGAAACCAGTGCCATAAACTCCGAGAGTTCCTCGGGGGCCACCGCGAGCCGCATCTGCCGCTCCTTAAGATCCACGTGCTGGTAGAAATCGCTCGCAGCCTCGAACAGCATGCGCGCCTCCCCGCTGAGGAGCTCCACCGTGCCGAGGCTGTCCATGAGCAGATATCGCAAGGTCTTGCGCTCCCCTGTCTTCAGCTGCTCGAGGAGCTGCACCTCAAGATCTCTGTAGGCGTCGGCCTCCAACAAAACTGCGTCACATCGCACAGCCCGGACGCTACCGCATAAGCGGGGGAACGTTCAATGAATCGACAGGACCACGGCGAAAAGACCTGCCGTGGGTTCACGGCGACCACATCCACCTGTGATGCTCACCACAGCCACGGGATCATCGCCCGGCGTCGGGCGGGGAAACCCTCAAAGCGTGCTTTGTACCAGGCGCGGTTGTCACGCGCCCGCGGAGCGAGATTGGCGAAGGTGTAGACAGCGAAGGCTGCTCCTGCCCACGACCAGGTCGCGATGGCCCAACCAATCCACTCCAACAGCTCTCCGAAATAATTGGGCTGCACCACGTACTCAAACAACCCGCCTTTGGGCAGGACGTAGCCACCCTCGGCGTCTTTTCGTAGCCCCGCGAGATAGGTGTCCGCGCGCAGGTTGATGACCATGCCGACCACAAAGATGAGCCCCCCCACGATCATGGGCGCGCTCATCAACCACGCGTCGTCGTAGCTCCCGAGGTGAGAGATCCACCGCGCGTTGATGTAGCTATTGAGCACGTTGAAGACCACCGCAATCGCCACCACCATGCACGGCATACGCTTGCCCCCCATCTTCATACGAAATGGAAAGATGAACGTGCGATGGAGATAGTGCGCCGCCCACATGGACATGAGCACCATCGGCGCCAGCGCTTCCGAGTGCGTGCCGAGGCTGTACAGCCACAAAAAGCCCACCGCCGACGGCGCCTCCATCACCACCCATCCGAGGCGCGCGGGGACGGTGGGGCCCCACCCGGGGCGCTCGTGCCGACCGTAGGGGGCGACGACGAAGCGCAAGGCCACGAAAGTGATCGCCGCGAGCACGAACTCCGCCACGACCAAGGCGCTATGAATCTCAGGCTCGGTCATCATCAACCTCCAACATGCCACACCAACCACGCCCCGCGCGACGGCCCCCCGATGTTTTGTGCCTCCGCAGGTTCACGTGGCGCCGTCACGCGCTCGTGACGGGCACAAAAAAAACGGGCCGCTCGTGCGGCCCGCCTCTTTGGTCTCTAGGAGACGTCCTAGCCTTGCTTGGAGAAGTACTCTTTGGAGCCGTCCACGTTGGGCTTGATGGTGTCGGCGCCCTCTTCCCAGCCGGCGGGACAGACCTCGCCATGCTCCTCGGTGTACTGGAAGGCCTTGAGAAGACGGATGGCCTCGTCCACGTTGCGACCCACGGGGAGGTCGTTGATGGTGGCTTGGCGCATATTGCCGTTGGGGTCGATGATGAACGAGCCGCGGAGGGCGACGCCGCCGCCGAGAAGCACGTCGTACTTGGTCGCGATCTCGCGCGAGAGATCCGACACGAGCGGGTAGTTGAGCCCGCCGAGGCCTCCGTCGTTACGGGGGGTCTCGATCCAGCGCAGGTGCGTGAAGTGGCTGTCCACGGACACGCCCAGGATCTGGGTGTTCAGCTCGCGGAACCGGGACTCTGCCTCAGAGAAGGCGATAATCTCCGTGGGACACACGAAGGTGAAGTCGAGGGGGTAAAAGAACAAGTAGACCCACTTGCCCTTGTAGTCGGCGAGGGACACATCTTTGAATTCCCCG
>CALKDV010000233.1 GCA_938084085.1 uncultured Nannocystaceae bacterium | reverse complement strand
TGGTGCAGATCTCCGGCGGCAACGCCCCCCTCCCCGCTGAGGTCGTAGGCCTTCGTGACGGTCGCGTCCTCCTCGTCCCCCTCGGCGAAGCGCGCGGCGTCACCATCGGCAGCCGCGTCACACATCTCGGACTCTCTGCCTCCATGCCGTGCAGCGATGAGCTGCTCGGACGGGTCATCGACGCCCGAGGCAAACCTATCGATCAAGGCGGTCGCCCCGTCGAGGGACCCTCCGTGCATCGCCCGATCTACGGAGACGCGCCCGACCCTTTGAGCCGACGACTCATCGACACCCCCCTGTACACCGGCCTCCGCGCCATCGACGGCATGACCACCTTGGGCCGCGGCCAGCGAATCGGCATCATGGCCGGCGCAGGTGTGGGAAAGTCCACCCTGCTCGGGACCATCGCGCAGCGCTCCGACGCCGACGTGAATGTCATCGCCCTCATCGGCGAGCGCGGCCGCGAGGTCGGGGAATTCATCCATCGAATTTTGAGCGAGGAGGCACGAAAGCGGACTGTCCTTGTGGTGGCGACCTCCGACCAGTCCCCGCTCGACCGCGTTCGAGGCGCTTTTGTGGCCACCGCCATCGCGGAGCACTTCGCCGATTCAGGCAAGCACGTGCTGCTCATGATGGACAGCCTCACCCGCTTCGCCATGGCTCAGCGAGAGCTCGGTCTCAGCATGGGCGAGCCCCCAACCACGCGGGGGTACACCCCCTCCGTGTTCGCCCAGCTTCCGCGGCTGCTCGAGCGCGCGGGCCAGTTCGGCAGCGCGGGGTCCATCACGGGCGTGTATTCGGTGCTCGTCGAAGGCGACGACCCCAACGATCCCATCGGGGACGCCGCGCGCTCCATCCTCGACGGCCACATCTCTCTCTCACGAGCCCTCGCGTCGCGGGGACACTATCCGGCCATCGACGTGCTCGGTTCGATCTCCCGGGTCATGACCGACGTGGTGCCGGCCCAGAGTCTCGAGGCGTCGCGTCGTTTCCGCGGTTTGATCAGCAAAGTGCGCGAAGCGGAGGAACTTTTGCAAATTGGCGCATATGTCGCTGGTTCTGACGAAGAATTGGATCGAGCCCTGCAGAAGAGAGCACTCGTGGACGAATTCTTACAAGACGGGCGTCAAGGGCCCACACCACCTGAGCAAACCGTCAGTCTGATGACGCAAATCGTCGAGAGCTAACGATGCAGAAACGAGCGAACAAATTGAAGCGATTGGTCGACGTGCGATCCAGACAGCGTGATGTGGCTGCCGCTTCGTTCAACGACACGCGACTCGCTCACAGCGCCGCCGTCGAGGCGCAAGATGAGGCCGTGCGTGCGATCTCCGACCTCACGACAGGCGCTGAGATTTCTCCCGCCCAACTTGAACAGCTCGGTCAGGTGGTGGCGTACCGCGCCAAGCAAGTGGAGCACGCGGCCAACGATCTTGATATTCGCCGATCCGAGTTAATGAGCGCCGGCGTCGCCCTCGACCGCGCGGAGAAGCTGCACGCTCGCGCGGCCAATGAAGCCCGCGCCAACAGCCTGCGCACAGAGCAGCGCGAAATGGACGATCGCGCGGGCAGCCTTGGAGGTCGGCGATGACCAGCCGCTCCTACCTGCCCCTCGCGATCGCGCTCCTCCTCGCTGGATGCAACAGCGAAGTCTCTGCGTCGACGCAGAAGGCGGCGGTCGAGGAGACCGCAGAGCCTGCAGCCTCGGCCGCCGAAGACGCCGTCCCCGAGGCAGACGCAGATGCGGCGATGGGCGCCCCAGAGGCCCTCGCCATCGACGAAAGTGCTTTTGCGCTCGAGACGAACGACCCGGGGCAGCGCCCTCCAGAGGTCAAAAATGCCGAGCGAGACATCATGGAGCGGATTACACAGCGCAGCCGCTCGCTCGACGAGCGAGAGCTGTCACTCGCCACGAGATCACGCTCTGCGGAGACCCTCGAAGGTGAACTTGAGTCCCGCCTCGCGCGGATCAACGCCCTCGAGAAGCGTCTCCAAGACCAGGTGGGCGTCGGTGAGGTCGCGCGACAACGCCGCGACGCCCGCATCGAATCCCTCGCCGAACTCGTGGCCTCCATGAGCCCCCAAGCCGGCTCCGACATGGTGGCGAGCCTCTCCGATGAGGACGCCCAGTGGATCTTGCTGGCCGTCGCCCGAAACAGCCAGCGCAAAGCAGCCAAGCTCATGGCCCTCATGCCTACGGAGCGCGCGGCGCAACTGAGCCAACTCTACCTCGATCTTGATCCCCAAGCGGTCCCGGAGCGCGAGAAGCTCTCCCCGCTTGAGGAAGCGGCTGCCCCGGATGGCGCCGCCTCACCCCCATCCGCGCGCACGGACGCACAGCGGCCAGCCCCGGAGGAGGTCACGGCGCCTTGAGCCCCTTTGACCTGAATATTGACGAACGACCCACCACCTCGCAGATAGCTCCTCAAGCCCGCAACGACCACGACCACGATGGCGACGCGGCACGGGATGAATTTGCCGGGATGTTGGCCGACCGCTCGATGAACGCGCCGCGTCGTCCCCCAAGCCCCGCGTCGTCCAAGGGTCCCATGTCGTGGAATGAGATGTCATCTGCCGAGCGCCAGACCTCCCTGCTCAACGATTACGAGCGACCCGAGGTGGACGCCGACGAGCAAGTGTCTCCGCGCAGGCGGGCCGCGGACGCCGTATCCAGCGCGGCCCGGACCCGCGACCCGGACCCCTCACGGGACGCTCGGCGAGACGCCCTCGAGCGACATACCGACCCGCGTGACGCCAGCGCCACAACCTCCGAGACTCATCGAGACGCAGAAGTCCGTCGGGGCGACGAAGCGCGACGCGCTCGGGACCTGGATCCTTCCCGGCCTACGAAGGTCCAAGACCGCGGGGCGACGTCTCCCCAGACGCGGCGCACCTCCAAGGCGCGAGACGCGACCTCGCGGGCACGCGTGCAGTCTCAAGGCACCGCCTCAAGCCGATCCTCCGACGGACCCGCATCTGCCGAGCCAACGTCCAACGCCCGCGTCGCCACGGTCGGAGCACCCGACGCGACGGGCACGCACGGCATCAACGCCCCCGGCGACCCCGCATCCCGCCCGACGTCCAACGTGGCCGCCACCGCCGCAGCCGTGTCTCAGCCCGCCGCCGCTACCGCGAAGGAGGCCACCAACGACGGCCCCGCCCGCTCGTCCCGTGCCTCCTCCCGAGCCACGACGGCCCCAACGAATTCCACCCACTCGAACCACTCTCGCGACTCCTCACACGACCACTCCCGCGATTCTTCTCAATCACGAAACGCTCCCTCTACCACGTACGCCTCTTCCTTCGACTCCGACTCCTCCACGCGAACATCCATAGACTCCGGACTTGGCGTAAGTCCGGGGTCCCCCACCCCCCCGGGGTCCCTCGATGGACCCCAACCCCTCCCTAGCGCGGATGCCTTGCGGCTCATCGCAAGCTCGTCCGCGCTGTCCACCTCCTCCATGGAGCTACCCCCTGCCAGTCTCGCTGCGGCCGCCGCTCCCCCTCCAGCGGCCATGGACGCGATCCCTCAACTCACCGCCCCACAGGGCTCTGACGCCGCCGCGCGCGCCGCCGCTGTCGAGCAGCTCCGCGCGCAGGTCCTCCAGGAGACCGCTCGGATCCGCGGCTTCGACGGGCAGGCAACCCTGCACTTCTCCGCGGACGGCCTCGGTGATTTCGAGATGAAGGTGCAGCGAACCGAACAAGGATGGGAGGTGGTGCTCCGCCCGCGCGAGCGGCAGACAGACGAGCTCCTCCAAGGAGAGCGACGGCGGATCGCGAGCGCACTCCAAGACATCGACGAGGACATCACGTTCAACCTCGAGACAAGCGACGGGGATCAGGCGGGTCACCGCGGCGGATCCTCCAAGCGGGAGGCCACCCTCGCGGCGCAGCGTCTCAAGAGCCTACGTCCGCCTCCGGCAGACACCCGGCCCGCCTCCTCCCACTCCCGGACCTCGAGAGTCCTATCTCCGGACGGAATCGTCGATGTCGTCGTCTGATCCGCAACTTTGCCCCGGTACGGGCCGCCCTCTTTCGCCAGCCTGGCACGCGACTTGAAGACCCTTTAACCACGAGAACTCCATCATGAACATCGACCTCCCCACTACCGGTCTCGGAACTTCGAGCGCCTCTCCCACTCAATCCGCAGCCGCCCTCCCCAACAACGGGATGGGCAAGGATGAATTTTTGAAACTGCTCACGGCGCAGCTTGAGAACCAAGACCCGATGAACCCGCTTCAAAACCACGAGTTCGTCGCCCAGCTCGCGCAGTTCTCCGCCCTTGAACAGCAGGTGCTAACCAACGACTCCCTCGGGCAAATCCAGATGTCTCAAATGGGCCTCGCCAACGCCCAACTCGCCGGATTCGTCGGCAAAGAGGTCGTGGCCCGGGGCGACTATATTCATATCGACGGCGGCCAGGCCCAGCCGGTGGGCGTGGAACTCGCAGCTCCGGCATCCGAGGTCACCATCACCATCAAAGACGAGACCGGCGGTACGGTCCGCGTGATGACCCGCGCCAACGTCGGCAGCGGCGTCCAGGAAATCGGCTGGGACGGCAACGACAGCACCGGCCAACCGCTCGACGACGGCCGCTACACCGTGTCCATCGAGGCTACCGACGTCCAGGGCAACCCCGTCCAAGCGTCACCGCTCACCAAGGGCATCGTCGACGGCATCACGTTCGAGAACGGATACCCCGAGCTTCTTGTGGGCCTCGCGCGCATCATCCCTGCCGACATCG
>CALKDV010000232.1 GCA_938084085.1 uncultured Nannocystaceae bacterium | reverse complement strand
GAGAATCGCGAACGGCAGGTGCGATGGGCCTCGACTCGTCGAGGAAATCATCGTGACGGACTTTCGGCCCTCATCGTCGAGATCGCTGAGGAATTCGACGGAGCCGTTGGCCTTGTTCGACCCGTGCTCAAAGGTGAAGACGATATATCCTGAATCCTTGTCACGGTCGGCGATCTCGTAGCCACGCTCCACACGGAGATAGCGGACGGCGGTTGGCCACACCTGGTCGAAGGGGTAGCTCACCTGCCGCTGGTGCTTCAAAAACAAGGCTGCGGGCGCCGCCTGGGCAGTGGGGCTTGCGCCGGGAGTCAGCGTCGCTGCCCCCCCAAAGCACAGGAGCGCAAAAAGCGCATATTTGCGGACGGGGAGGTGAGGCCGTATCCCGAGCGGTCGAGCGAATGGGGAAGTTCGAGCGACGCGGTCTGAGAATCGAGGAGACACCATGATGAGAAGAGCGTGCCTTGGGGGTGGTCAGTCGGACAAATTTCCGGCATTTATGGGGGCAAGCAGATTCCCGTGATTTTGCGCGGATCGTTGGCCGCCGTACCACGTTGAGAGTGGGCAGTCCGTACCGAACGCGGGCCCGGCAATGGAGAACAAAATGTCCCAGGAAGAAAACTCAGCACTGAACGCCCTCGCCGACCTGATGGGTCTCGAAGAAGAGCGAGTCCATCAAGAAGAAACGTCCGCTCGTGAAGCCGCCGAGGCTGAGGCGGCCCGAGTCGCCGCCGAGGAGAAAAAGCGCGCCGAGGAAGAGGCTGCGCGTCAAGCCGCGGAGGAGGAGGCGCTCCGCCTTGAGCAAGAAGAGAATGATCGTCTTGAGCGAGAGGAGCGTATGCGCCTCGCTGAAGCGGAGGCCGCCGCGAAGGCTGAGCAAGAAGCGCGGCTCAAGGAGGAGCAGATGCGCCTTGATGCCCAGGTCAAGATTGCTGAGAAGAAGCAGAAGCCGAAGGCGCTGTATGCGATTCCCGTTGTGTTGGTTATCGCCTTTGGGGCGTTTTTGGTGCACAACAACTCGGAGCAAAAGAAGGCCGACGCGGAGCAGGCCCAGCGCGACGCGGAGCAGGCCCAGCGCGACAAAGAGCGCGACGAGCAGTTCGCGAAGCTTCAAAAACAACTGGATGACCAGCTAGCGGCGTCGGCGAAGGAGAAAGAGCGACTCGCACAGGCGCTGCAAGCGGCGACGTCCGAGGCGGAGAAAGCCAAAATCCGCGCCGAGCAGAGCAAGCAGCAAGAACAAGAGGCGAAGCTCCGTAAGAAGCGCCGCGGTTCGTCGGGCAGCAGCTCCAAGTCCAGCGACGAGCCAGCGCCCGAAGTCACCAAGAAGCGCCGCAAGAAGATTCAACTCGGTGGCGGCGAGGATCCTCTCGGAGGCCTGTAGGTCAGCACCGCGGGGTCCACTGCGTGCAGCGTCGCAACGCCCCCCCCCAAAAAAAAAAGCGCCCCTTCGTGGGCGTTTTTTTTTGTGAGAAGAAAAGTGAAAGACACCCGCGATGGTGCGGGTGTCTTTCGGGGAGGCCTGGGTCGGAATCGAACCGACGAATAAGGCTTTTGCAGAGCCTTGCCTTACCACTTGGCGACCAGGCCACGCTTGCGCGTTCGGTTAGCTATCACGGACCAGGAAGCATCGCAAGGGCATCTGCGCCCTCGCGAGCTGCTCCCCGTGCTACGAGGGCGGGGTGGCGCCCTTTTTCAGGGTCGGGGAGCGTCGCTCCATGGGTAACTCGCTCCAGCGAAGGTAGTTTTGCGCCATTTCGTACTCGAAGAACGACATCATGCCCGATTCGATCACGCGGTTCAGCTTGGCGAGGCTGGTCTGTTTGTCGCCGGTCCGCCACGCTCTCAAGCCCTCATAAAATTCGGCCTCCGCGCGCTGGCCCCGGTCAGTCGCTCGGGCATCGAGGTCCGCGGAGGAGAGCTCGCCCCGGGCGTGAGAGGCGAGGGAACCCACCCAGCCATCGTCGCGAAACCCGTCAATGAACTCCTGCGCCGCGGCCGGAGGGGTGGCGCCCTTTCGAAGCGCGAGGTCATGGACCCACAGGGCAAAATACAACTTAAGCGGAGGCGGCAAATCATGGCGCATGGCCTGCGCAAAGATCTCAGACGCTTCGCGCATCAGCCCATGGGTCACGGCCAAAATGAGCGGCTCCGCATAGGTGAGGGGGCGGTTGGGTGCGGTAGAGACCGCGTCGCGGAAGTCCTGCATCGCGAGCCGAATCTCTCCCGCGAAGAACAGCACCCGCGCGCGCTCGGTGAGCCAAAATGCGCGAAGGAATTCGTCGAGGTTGGGCTGGGCGAGCACGAGGTTGAGCGTCTCAAGAGCGGCGCGGAGATTCTCTCGCGCGCGCTGCTCGTCACCGCTCCACACGGCGATCTCACCGAGCTGGCTGTTGGCGCGGATGCTCCATCGGAGCCGCGCGTATTGGTCGTCGAAGGGCAACACGAGCAGCGATTCATAGGAGGAGTAGGCGTCGGCGTAGCGGGCCTCTTTGAGCGCGATGGTTCCAAGCAAATCGACCGCGCGAGGTTGAGGCTCCAGTGCGAGGGAACCCTCAAGTAAGGTTCGCGCCCCGGCGATGTCCCCCGCGTCGTACAAGGATTCTCCCACGGTGACGTAGGCGCGCGGGAGGCCCGGCTGCACCGGGCGGTCCTTCCAAAGCTCCATCGCCTCGCTGTGGAACGTCTCGATCCGCTTGAGCATCACGAGCGCCTCTTGTGGATCTACTTCCGCGACCCGCTCCAACTCTCGTTGCTCGAGCATGGCGACCGCAGCCCAGGCTTCGAAGACATTTTGCCCCTCGCGCAGGGTCTCGCGGTAGCGCAAGAGCGCGGCCGCGTTGAGTCCCCGCTGCATCAACCCCTCGGCGATCGCGAGGTGCGCTGCTGCGCTCGAGTTTCCGGAGCGCAGCATTCGTCGAGCGAGCACGTCCACGATGCCCCATCCCTGACGCACCGCGTGGTCGGGGAGGTCGTCCTCGTCGCCTGGTCGAAAGTATCGGATGAGCTCCGTGAGGGCGGCCGCGGCGCGAGGGCCGTTGCTGGCGCGGTCGATGACGTCTCGAAGCTCCTTGGACGCGGGGTCACTGGCGTAGGTGTCGAGGGCGCCAGCGGCCTCGTCGAGCCGGCCGGCGCGTAGCAGGGTGCGCGCGATGAGGTATCCAGAGAAAGTGAGGCGATGTTGAGAGTCCGGGTCGGTCAAGAAACTCTGCTCGCGAAGTTTCTTGGCGGACTCGTAGCCGCGCAGGTAGATGCCGGTGAGCTGTTCAACCACCCATGGTGATGGAAAGAGGGCCGCGACCTCTTCGAGGGAGCGCTCTGGCGAGGCGATTTGGGATCGCTCCCGCGCGAAATCGTCGGCGTCGCGCAACCACGCTTCAAGCTGCTCCCACTCCCGCTGGAGCTGTTCGACGGGGACCCCGCCAAAGTGACGTTGGATCGCGAGGCCGAGCAGGGCTTGGGTCTCCATGCCTTGGCGTGCTGCTTTGTCGTAGAGGGTCCCCGCGAAAGCCAGGAACGCCGGCGGGCAGGTCGCTGTTTCGGCGTTGAGCTCCTCCGGAGTCCACAGGGTCAGCCCGGTCTCGAACAGGTTCATGGCCTCCGTGTACGCGTTGAGGGCGATGGCCTCGTCGCCTCGTCGGGCGAGTCCCTCGAGGATTTGAGAGCGGAGGGGATCGCGCTGCGAGAGCGTCTCGGGCATCGCCGCGAAGGCGTTGAGCGCGGTGTCGAGAGCGCCATCCTCGTCCATGGAGGTCGGCGGTGCGATCGGCGCCACGAGAGGGCTGCTTGGGGTGGTCGCGCAGGCGCTGACGGCCAAGGCCAAAGAGAGGGCTAGAAATAACGGGCGTCCCTGCACACGTAGAGTCTACGTGCCAACGACGGTTTCGGCTACTTGACGGACACAATGAGCCAGGTGCGGTGATTGACAGGATGCCTCACGCGACCGCACCAGGGGCGTCCACGAGGGCCGATGGTCAGGGGGTCGTCACCGCGCTCGATCGCCGTAGTCACTTCGCTCGGACCATCGAATGCTGAACAGCAGCGCGTGACTGTGTGCGAAGTAACGACCTGCGTTGGTGGGGCGCGCCCGACCGGAGAGCACGGCGCCGGCGCTTGGGGAGTTGATATCACCACCACTCGCCGCGAACTGCGCCAGCGCGTCGGGAGAGTACAACGGGGTGGACCCTCCGGCACCGACCGTGGTGGGCACCTGGAGGTTCAGGCCGTAGCCCGGCGCAAGGAACAGCGAACCGAGGCGCTGCTGCAGCTCAAGTGAGGCACCCACGGACGCCTTCACGGCCCAGCCATCCACCCGCTCCATCGTCAGGGCGCCCGGTCGCGTCGCGGGGGAGTCGAACCCACCACCCCACAAGATGCTGACCTTTGTGTTGTGTGTTTTGGAGCGCTGAAGGTCATAGCCGCTGTAGACCTCGAGGCCGTAACGGTCGGTGCGTCCTCGATAGATCGGCGTCTCCGCCAGGACGCTCGCGCGAGGGTCGAGCCCCTTGATCTGGAGTTGGGCCACGTCACGGCCTTGGCACGAGGCGGGAGAGACGCCGCCGGGGCAAAAGTCGATCCAGTACAGGTTGGTGTCAAGGTGAAAGGCGTCTCGGGCACCGAGCCGCGTCGAGTAGCCGACGGCCACCTCGCGGGGAAGTTTTTGCTCCCAGTTGGCGCGCAGATCGCCGTCATTGCCGCAGGGCGCGGTGCCATCCGTCGCCGCGACCTCCGCCGCTTGTCCAGGCCGGCACACGCGCGCGCGCCCGATGGTCTCCACCGTGCCCCGGTACAGCAAGGGCTGGGTGCGGTATCGAATCCCGAGCACGCCTCGCTCTCCAACATCGACGGCGAGCCCGACCGTGAGGGCCAGATCAAAGTTACTGCCTTCGTCGACGAGCCCGAACCATCTCAGCTGTGTGCGACCGTCGTAGACGAGCCGCCGCGTGCAGCGAGGATCGTTCATGGTCGCGTCGGGGACGCCGTCGCAGCTGAGGGTGTCCGTGTCCGAGAACTGCGCCGTGTCCTCGTCGCGACCGAGCTTGACGCGCATCCGTGGGAAGTGCACGGAGAGCCCCAGGCGAACGCGATCGAAGGCGTTCCACGCGATGGCGAGAGTCCAGTCGGTCCGCGTCTCCGCGCTCCCGCCAAAGCGGGGGGAGGGGCATTGCTCCGCGCTGTCGATCCGACATCCATAGTTTGGATCGTCGGCGAGGTGATAGCGGAAAGGGGCGGCGCTCTGGGGCCGATAGGTGTTGCCCAAGGAGTACGCACCAAATCCGACGGCGATAGGGTCCAGCATGAAGCTCGCGCCGACGAAGTATCCAAATGCGGGCTGTGTCACCGAGGTCGAGTCGCCGAGCGTCGCGGTGGGGAGCCCGGCGTCGTCGACCGCGAAGCGACGGGCGCGGACGATCTCCGCCCCCGAGGAGATGCTGGACAGGATATTGATCCCAGGCAGGCGACTTAGAAGGGCGGGGTTGTGGTGTAGGGCAGTCACCGAGGCGGTGGCCGGTCCTTGGGCCTCCACCCCGCTCAGTCGTCGCGCTTGGCCTGGTGTGGCGTTTACCGCTGACGGGAGGAGCGCGAGGGCTGCGGCGGTGAGCATCGGACACGCGAATCTCCACGTCCCGTATCGCGCGGTTCGGGGGCGCGCAGGACCGACCATGAGCGGCGACCGTTGCATACGTACGGGAGGATACCGG
>CALKDV010000231.1 GCA_938084085.1 uncultured Nannocystaceae bacterium | reverse complement strand
ATGCAGGGAGCGAGTTCTTCGCCCTCGATGGTGTGTCGTTTTCGGTCACGCCGGGCGAGCGCTTGGGGCTGCTCGGGCCGAACGGGGCGGGCAAGACCACCCTGATGCGGTTGCTGTGCGGCTATCTGCCGGTGCAAGCGCGGCGCCCGGACACCCACGTGCGGGTCGGCGGATTTGATGTTCGTAATCAGAGTCTCGAAGTGCGGCGAAGGGTTGGCTATTTACCAGAGCAGGTGCCGCTGTACGGGGAGATGCGCGTGCGGGAGTTTTTGGCATTCCGCTGCCAGATGAAGCGCGTCCCTCGGCGCGCGCGGATGAAAGAGGCGCAGCGCACCGCGGAGCTCACGGGCCTCTTGCGGGTGATGGACACCCCAATTCAAACCCTGAGCCGGGGGTACCGGCAGCGGGTGGGGATCGCAGACGCGCTGTTGGGCTCGCCGCCGCTCGTCATTCTCGATGAGCCAACCGTGGGTCTCGACCCGAACCAGGTGCAATCCGTGCGGGCGATGCTCCGCGACCTCGGGGGCACGCAAACGCTTATCTTCAGCTCACACATCCTCGCTGAGGTTGAGGACCTCTGCGATCGCATCGTGGTCTTGTCGAAAGGGGCCGTGGTCGCGGATCAGTCGGTGCACGAGGCCATGGCGAGCAACACGGTGAGCGCAGAGATCGGGATGGGGGTCGGAGATGCTCGGGCCCTCGTGGATCGCGCGTTGGTAGGACGCAGAGAGAACGTGCGCGTGGAGGTGGCGCCTCAAGGCGAGTGGACGCACGTAGACCTCCACGGCGTCGACGCCGACGTCGCGGAGCGCATCGGTCAGCTCGCCTGCGAATCCAACGTGCCGATCCGTCGGCTTGAGCGCAAACGCCGGGCCCTCGAAACTCACTTCGCGCGGGTGACCGGCGCCGACGGCGGAGGTCCCACATGACTGCGGTTCGTGAACTGGTGGCGTGGGTCAGCGGCGCCCTCTTCATCGCGAAGAGAGAACTCCTCGCCCTGTTCGTCACGCCGCTGGCCTACCTCGTCGCGACGCTGTTTTTACTCAATCAAGGGTGGAATTTCTCGCTCCTGTTGAGGGCGCTCAATGATCCGCTGGCAGCGCCGGGTCCGGTGATGCAGTTTTTCTTCGGCGGGAGCTTCTTTATTTTTTGGCTGCCGGTGATTTTTATCTGCTCCGCGTTGAGCATGCGACAGATCGCGGAGGAGCG
Organism: uncultured Nannocystaceae bacterium; assembly: GCA_938084085.1. GTDB lineage: Bacteria > Myxococcota_A > Polyangia > Nannocystales > Nannocystaceae > JAAZXR01. Next base: position 3,883 of record CALKDV010000231.1, on the reverse strand, counting down.
GCGCGCGGGGACCCTCGAGGCGCTGCTGACCGCGCCGGTCCACGCCTCGCAGCTCGTGGTGGGCAAGTTCGCAGGGAGCGTCGTATTCTACGTGGCCCTCTGGCTCCCGACGGGGGTGTTGTATGTGCTCCTTCGGGGCGCGAGCACGCTCGGTCCAGGCGCGGCCCCCGAGGCGGGGCCGGTGCTCGCGGGCTACCTGGGGACATTTTTGGTGGGCGCGACCTTCATGGGATTCGGCCTGCTCACGAGTTCGCTTGCGCGGACGCAGCTGGCGGCGGCGGTCGGCACGACCGTCACCTGCACGATCGTCTTGTTGGCGGGGTTGCTGGTGGACCAGCTGGAGGCGGGTCGGTTGACCCGGGTGCTCGAATGGACGAGCCTCCTCACGATGATGCAGGAGATGTCGCAGGGCATCGTGGACATCAAGTGGCTGTTTGTGCACCTCGGCGCCGTGGCCGTGGCGCTCACCTGGGCGGCGACCGCTGTGGATCCGCGGCGGGATCTACAGTCCCTGATTCGCGCGGCGTCTGTCACCGTGATCGTCGTCTCGCTGTCGATCTTCGCCGGGCGGCGCACGTCGCGGCAAGACTGGACCTCGGGGCAGGTCTTCAGTCTCAGCGAGCGAGCGAAGGTGGTGCTCGAGGATCTGCGGGGGCCCATCGATGTGACCGTGATGATCCCGGCGACCATCGGCGGCGGACGAGTCAACCCCGTGCTCGGGGAGGTTCGCGAGGTGCTGTTTCGCATGGCGAAGGAATCCGCCGCGCTGCGACCTCGGGTGATCGATCCGGATCGGCAACGTCAGCAAGCGGAGCAGCTGCTCATCGATCACGGGCTCCGGGGCAGGGATCTGGCCGACGGGGTCATTTTGATCCGCGCGGGACAAGGCGCCCAGCTCCGGCGCGCCCACGTGTTCCCGCGGGATCTGGTGACCTACGCGACGGGTCCGGAGGTGCAAGTGAATGGTCCTCGTGTGGAGTCGTTTCGAGGGGAGGAGGCGCTCTTGACCCGCTTCCTCGAGGTGAGCGAGGCGCGGAGACTGAGGGTGTGTATGACCCAGGGGCACGGTGAGCCCGCCCTCGACAACCTGGAACCCTACGCGGGCTACGCCCACCTGCGCGACCTGCTGCGGGAGGCGAATCTTGAGACGACCACGGTGGACCTCGGGGAGGCGGAGGCGCTCACCGGCTGCGACGTGTTGTTTGTGGGCGGACCCCAAGGGGGCCTGCCTCGACCGGATGTGCGAGCCATCGAGCGGTACGTCGACGAGGGGGGAGATGTGTTGCTTATGGCGGGCGCCGTGGTTCGACGAGGACGCTCGGGCATCTCGACCCACGGCCTGGAGCCGCTGGCGGCGCGATTTGGGGTGCACTTCGGCGACCGGGTGGTGCTCGACCCCCATCAAATGGCAGGAGGATCGCCCCTGCTCGCGTTCACCATTGACGGCATGTGGGGGGACCACCCCGTAGGAAACAGCTTGGTTCATCGTCCCATCTCGTTGATTCAGGTGCGCGAGCTGTGGCTCGATGGCGACGCCGAGCCCGTCCTCTCCGTCACCGACGGCGGGTGGGCCGAATCCGACGTGGACGGCTTTCAACTCGGGAGGTTGCAGCAGTTCGACATCGATGTGGACCGCGCCGGGCCCATCCCCGTGGTCGCCGCGGGGACCACGGGCGGCGCGCGGCTATTGGTGATCGCCTCGGATCAGTTTGCTCTCAATGCGTTCATGCGGGAAGACGTGCTCTACGATCACGGACGCGACTTGATTCTCAACGCGATCGGGTGGCTGTCCGAGCGGGACGTACTGCTCGGAATTCGTGCGCGCCCCCGGGAGCATGTGAAGTTGGTGCTGCAGCCGGATCAACTCCAGCGAATGAACATTCTGTCGATCCTTGGTCTTCCAGGATTCGCTATTTTGTTGGGCTTCCTGGTGCTTTGGAGTCGCCGCCGATGAGACATTTTCGACTCGGGACGTTGATCTGGTCTCTGGTGGCCATGCTCTCCGTGGTGCTTGTCTTGAGCGACCCTCTCGCGAACCGTGACAGCAGCGGGGAGTTCGTCTCGATCCGCGCGGATCAGCGGCGAGTATTCCCAGGGCTCGGTGACTTCGCGCTCTCCGAAGCGAACATCGAGATCCAGCCCGCCCGGGGCTCCGTCGTGCGCATCGTGGCGACCCCTGAGGGACACCAGGTGGTGTCGGGGGATGATGTCTTAGGGCCCGCGGACCCGGACGCCCTCGAGGGGTTGTGGTCGGCGCTACGGATGGCGACCACGATGCGCGGGGTGGATGACTCCTCGGGGATCCGCGCGGGAATTGGCGGGAGCTTACGGGTGCGCGTGTCGGGGGAGGTGTTCACCGTAGAGTTCGGCGACGCGCTCCCGGGAGACTCGGGCCTGTACGCCAACATCGTCGTTGGCAGAGAGTCGGAGGCGTGGGTTGTCGAGTCCGACTTTATCTGGCCCGTCGTCGAAGCTCCGGAGAGTTGGATCTCCAAGGAGCTTGTGCAACTCGAGGCTGAAGAGATCATGTCGATCACCTGGGCCGAAGCGCTGCGGCTGCAGCGGGGACCCGATCAGCTGTGGCGCGTGGCTGATGGCGGCGCCCCCGCCATCTTGTCTGGCGACGCGATTCAAGCGCGGCTGGAGCGGGTGCTGAGCACACCACTCGACCCGATGATCCCCCGAGGAGAGCTTGAGGATCCCTCGTGGTCTCCGTGGCTGCTGCTCGGCGTGGGCGCGCAAGAGGAAACGCGCTTATTTTCGCTCGGCGGCCCGTGCCCGGGAGAGGAAAAAAACGCGCGGCTTGTGGACCGTGGGCCGGGGGTCGTGGGCTGCATCTCAACATCGCTCATCGAGCCATGGCGCGTGACGGACCCGGCGGAGGGGTTCTTGGAGAGTCAGCTTGTGCCGGTCGACTACGGCCGGGTACTGCGAGTTCGCCAGCAAGCCCCGGAGGACCTGGTGCTCGAGCGCGCGAGCGGTGGCTGGTCGCTGCGCACCTCGGTAGAGGACTCGGCACCCTCGCCGGTGAGCGAGGGCGAGGTCTATCGATGGTTCACCCGGCTTCGTGCCGTTCGAATCGCGGGGTGGCCGTCTGGGGACGCGCCCAGCGTCCGCAGTGAATATCAGCTCGTCATCGAAGGGGACCGCGGCGTGAACTACCGGCTCGATTGTGGGCGCGTTGACGGGGGAGGGATTGCGTGTCGTCGAGACGGCGGCCCGCTGTACTTGGCGGTCGGCGCGACAACGGAGCCGTTCATTTTCGACCAATCGACCTTCGAAGATAAAACCCTCGTGGACATTCGCCCCATGGACGTCCGGGAGCTAGAGCTCTCCGGCGGGGCCAGGGAGGAGCGCGTGCGGACCTCCGTGCGCAATGACTTCGGAGTGTGGCGGCTCGATGCGCCGGAGCACCCGGACCTGGACGCGGCGCTCGACCATGTTCGCTTGGAGCAGCTTCTCACTACCTTGAGTTCATTGAGAGCCATCGACTGGACCTCGAGCGCGCTCGGGGACGTGGAGCGCACGCTCACCGTGGGCGTCGCCGGAAGCGGGGCGGAGGGGCCGAGCCAAATCGAGGTCGCGGTAGACCGATCATGCCGTTGCCAGGTCAACGATGGGCGCGTGGCTGTGCTCGACGATGGCACCTGCGCCGCCTTGGGCGTCGAGGTGCTCTTTGATGACCCGGTCCGCGCGTGGTTGCGCGAGGCGTCTCGCGTGGAGTGGGGCGAGGGCGACACGCTGGCGATCGCACGGCGCAGGGGCGAGGCGTGGGAGGTGGAGAGCGTCGACCCCCAGCGGCGCGAGGACATGGAACTTCTCTTGGCTCGACTTGAAGACTGGCGCGCCGAGCGGCTGCTGAAAGTGGAGGGGGACCGTTCGT
>CALKDV010000230.1 GCA_938084085.1 uncultured Nannocystaceae bacterium | reverse complement strand
TGTTCATCGTCGCCGTTGAGCTCGAGGACGCCACCGCGCGGCAGCGGCTCGTCGACAGCCTCGCCACCTCCATCGCCGAGTGGCCCGAGGCCTCCAGGGTCACCACCGGTCGCGACTTCACCCCCCTGCGCGACCGGGCCTTGTACTTTCTTGAGGACGCGGAGCTTGACGACCTCGCCGGTGAGCTCCGAGAGGCGAAGCAACGCGCCATCGCCCGGCGCATCGCTCGTGATGTCGGTGCGCAACGATCCGGCGCGGCCGCCCCGATGGACGAGGTCCTCGCCGGGGACAATTGGGACGACTATGGTGACGACGACCCCGGCCCCGATCCCCCACCTTCACCGGTCGCCGACGCCGAGACCGACGCGCCCGATGTCGCGTCCTGGGTGCGAGATCAAAAGCAAACCCTGGCGTCACGGGGGGACCTGAGCGCCCGAGAGGTCGACCTCATCTGGCCCGAGGAGAACGCCCAGGGTGACATCGAGTGGCGAGACTCCCTCGAAGATCCCTTTATCAGCGCCGACGGCCGCGTCCAAGTGGTGAAGGCGGTGTTGTCCAAGTCCGCCACAGACATCACCTTCGCGCGGGAGGTGGCCGAGCGCATCCGAGATCGCGTCGCGACGCTCAAAGCCGAGGGCGTCGCCCCCGACGCGCGTGTGCAAATCGTCGCGGCCTACAACGTGGCCAAGGACATCGACACTATTTTGCGAGATGCGAAGCGGGCCACGATCTTGTCGGTGCTGCTCGTCACCTGCGTCTTGGTGTTTGGGTTTCGCACGGTCCGCGCCCTCGCCTTGGTGTTGGTGCCCATGGGCATCGCCACCTGCGTCACCTTGGCCTGCGCCGCGCTGCTCTTGCCCCAACTCAACGCCCTCACGATCTTCTTGTTTGCCGTGCTCTTTGGCATGGGGGTGGACTTCTCCGTGCACCTGTTCGCACTCCGACCCGGTGATCACGCGGCGCGATGGCCCGACGTCATCGAGCGTCACCTTCGCCCCCTCACCGCCTCCATGCTCACCACCACGAGCAGCCTCGCCATTCTCGGCATCGCCGACTTCAAGGCGTTTCGTGAGTTCGGGGCCATCTCCGCCGTGGGCGTGTTCGTGTGCTTTGTGTGCGCCGTGCTCTTTGTCCCCGTGGTCGACACCCTCTGGCCCACCCCACCGCGACCCACGCGGACCCCACCCGCCGTGGACACCGCGGCGCGGGGCCGGACCATGCCATGGCGATGGCTGATCCTCGGCGCCGTGGCCATGTGCGCGGTGGTCGGCGGGCCTCGCCTCACCTTCGAAAAAGACCTGCGACAGCTCAACGCCCAGCCGAAAAAAGGCGCGGGGATCCGCTACGGTTCCGCCACCGGGCGCTGCTCCAAGTCCGTCGTGCTCGTCGCGGAGGAGCGCGCCGGTCTCGACGCCGCCGTGGAGGCGCTCGCCGTCGAACAGCGCGAGCAGCGGCTCTTGCCGGACGCGCCCACCCTGGAAGGCCGCCCCCAGGCGCCGTGGATTCGCGGCGTGTACAGCGTCGCGAAGATCCTCCCTGAAGATCAAGGCACCAAGCGCGGTCGCCTCGCGGAGATCGGCGCGCTCTCCAACGACTTTTTGGCCCAGCTCCCCGACTTGGACGCGCAAGCCCAAGGCTACCGCAGCCACCTCGAGGCTCTAGAGCGACTGTCCAAGGCGTCGCCTATCGAACCGGCGGCGCTCCCCGACTGGGCGCGCGAGCCCTTTGTGGAGCGTGACGACGTCGACGACCGCCTCGGGCACGTGTGCCTGAATATTCGCGGCGGGCACCTCGACGAGCTCGTCGCGGTCAAGCGCCGCTTCGACGCGATCCTCCCGGCGAACGTGGGCCGCGCCGACAGCCGGTTGGTCTTCGCAGATCTTGTGGCCGCGATGCATGTGGACGCGCGCCGCCTCCCGCTGGCCGCCCTCGCGATCATTTTGTTGTTCATCGCCTTGGACTTGCGGCGGCTCCGCGCCACCCTCGCCTGCTTTGGGACCTTGGTCCTCGGCCTCGGCTTCACCGTCGGGTGGATGGGGCTGTTGCCGATCCATCTTAACTTTTTCAACTTGGTGGTGATGCCCGCCGTGCTCGGCTTGAGCATCGACACCAGCATTCACCTCTGGCACGCGCGCACCAAAATCACGGTGGGCCACACCTCGCGGGCCACGCTGATCTCCGCCCTCACCACCATGGGCGGATTCGCGGGCCTGCTCGTCGCGGAGCACCCCGGCCTGCGCAGCATCGGCTCCCTCGGCGTGCTGAGCGTGCTCTGCTGCGTCTTCGTGGCCTTCGTCGCGCTTCATCCCGGCCGCCGCCGCCCGTGAGCCAGGCCCGGCTACGACATCGCAGGTGTGGGGTTACGCGCCAACGCGTGGACGCCATGACCGCGCGGTTCTACGACGACGCGAAGCGCGGGAAGATCTCGCGGCGCGCGACCTCGTAGTCCTCGGGAAAATCGATCTCCACACAGGGGAGGCCGGTGACCTCCACAGAGGTGAGCGGTACCTCGCTCACCAGCGACGCGAGCGCGCGCTCGTAGTAGGCGTCGCTGCGCCCCTCAGACGTCGACACCACCTCTTTGAGCGCGTCGTAAATTTTCGCGGTGGTCAGCGCAGAAAAACGCGCCACGCCGATGAACTCACCGAGGGAGCGACCGATGTCGATCTCCTTGCCGATCTCTTGGATTCGACCGGCGTCATCCACGATCACCTTGACCTCCTCATCTCCGCACGGCTTGGCCTCGACCGCCATGGACACGGCGTTGGGAGCCTTGACCACTCGTTCGATCACGCGTGAGTCAAAGAGCACGTCGCCGTTGAGGAGCACCATGTCGCGATCGAGAAAGTGCTTGCTCGCGGCGAACAAAGACTGGGCCGTGTTGGTCTCGAAGAAATGATGGTTCACCACCTCGTGGAAGCGCAGGTCGGGGTGCTCGGCGCGGGCGTGGGCCATGATTTGCTCGCGGCGATAGCCGAGCACCAGGCACACCTCACGGATGCCGCAGGCGCGCAAGGACGCCATTTGATGATCAAAGATGGTCCGCTCCCCCACCTCGAGCAGGCACTTGGGGCGGTGCTCAGTGAGGGGGAAGAGGCGGCGGGAGACTCCGGCAACAAGAACGACACCAATCATAATGCGCGTTTCCCGCAAATTGCGGGCCTACGGCTGAAGTAGCATGACTCGCTACGCAACGGAGACTTTACCGACCCGGTTTCGCACCAACTGCAGCGAGAAGTAGAGCGCCCCGAGCGTCGCCGAAACCGCATGGACCACCAACAGGACCCGGTACAAACCCGCCATGGTCAATATGCCGTAGGCCACCCCGATGGTGTCAATACGCGCGAAGACCGCCACCGCAGCGACGAGACGCTCCGACCACGTCCGCTCTGCCTGCAGGTGACCCCATGCGATCTCTTGCACAGAGCCCGACCCGGAAATTTGTCGGGAGGCGAGGACCTGCGCCACCTGGACACCCACCCACGACGCCAAGCCCACCGCGCCCACCGCCTGCCACCGCTG
>CALKDV010000229.1 GCA_938084085.1 uncultured Nannocystaceae bacterium | reverse complement strand
CTTTGGTGAGGGTCAGCTTGCTCATCAGCAAGCGCACGGTCTCCCCCCCCGAGAGCGCCTTCACCTGCTTGTCTGCATCCTCCGAGGGGAACAGCATGCGGCCGAGTAACCCGCGGATCTCCTCCACGGTCGCCTTCTCGTCCCACTGGTACAGCCACTCAAAGGCCGTGCGATCCGCTCCGCCCGCGAGGCCCTCCTCGTGATCTTGGGGGAGGTAACCGAGCGAGACCTCGTGTCCAAGGCTGAAGCGACCGCGATCGGGCTCATGAATGCCGGAGAGGCTGCGAAGCAGCGTGGTCTTCCCGACGCCGTTGGGCCCCACCACGACCATCTTTTGCCCCCGCGTCAGCGTGAAGGTGACGTCGTTCAAGACGTCGTTGTCTTCGAAGGACTTGGAGAGCTTGTCCACCTCGAGCGCCAGCTTGCCGCTCGGGCGTTTTTGGTCAAAGCGGATGAAGGGGCGCTGAATATTGGAGCGCTTCATGTCCGACATGGACACGCGAATCTTCTCCACTTGACGCCGTCGGGACTGCGCCTGACTGGCCTTCTTCGCGTTGGCGCCGAACCGCTGGATGAAGTCTTGAAGCTCCGAGATCTTCTTTTGTTTGGTGGTCTGGGCCTTCTCTTGCTGAATCCGAAACTGCACCTTCTGCGTGAGCATGTCGTCGTAGGCCCCCGGATAGATGATGATGTTCTCGTAGTCCACGTCGGCCGTGTCTGTACACACCGTGTTCAAGAAGTGACGATCGTGGCTGATGACCACCAATACACCGGCGTAGTCCACCAAGAACTCCTCGAGCCAGCGAATGGAATCGATGTCGAGGTGGTTGGTAGGCTCATCGAGCAGCAAAATGTCAGGGTCGCCAAACAGGGCCTGCGCAAGCAGCACCCGCAGTCGAAGGCCGCCTTGCAGCTGTCCGAGCGGCGCCGTCTGCTCGTCGCGGACGATCCCGAGTCCGTCGAGGATCTGCTCGGCCTCGTTCTCGGCCTCGTAGCCGTTCTCCTCGGCGATCACCATCTCGCACTCGCCGAGACGCATCCCAAGCTCGTCGGTCATCTCCTGATCGAGCAGCTCATCTTTCTCCTTCATCGCCGCCCACAGCCGCTTGTTGCCCATGATGACGACGTCTCGGGTTGGCGAATCCGCGTAACGAAAGTGGTCCTGGTGGAGCATGGACATCCGGCTGTTGGGCGCGGTGTGAACGCCCCCCTTGTCGGACTCCAAGTCACCCGACAAGATCTTCATGAACGTGGACTTGCCAGCGCCGTTGGCTCCGGTCAGCCCGTAGCGACGACCGGGATCGAAGGTCGTGCTCACCTCTTCGAAGAGGGTCCGACCGCCGTAGGATTTGGTGACTTCACTGACGGTAAGCATGGTCTGAATCTCCTGCGAAGCTCGCGGTGGGTCGGCCCTCGCCGACGCCGCAAGGCTGCGTGCGCGCGCTTTTAGGCTACGACGCCAGAAGACGCAAGCGACGAACCTGCGACGGAGGCCACCGTGAGATATCCTCCCGCCGCGGAGGCCGGCGAAGCGTCATCCGCGCCCTCGTGACAAACCCGCCAGCACGGCCCCGAGAGACCGTCTGCGCCCGCTCACATCGCGTTTGGCCGGGCCGAGCGTGGCGCGAATTCACCTTCTCTCCACGCCAAAATCGCGGACCGGGCGCGTGGGCCGTTCGCCACGAACCTTTTTTTGGCATGCTCTCGCCTGCGCCCCGTTCGGGCCACGAGAGAGCACCCCATGTCGTACGGATTTTCCCAAGTTCCCACCCCCATCAACGATCCGATCCGCGCCTATCTCCCGGGCTCCACAGAGCGCGCAAAGATTAAAGCCGAACTTGAGCGGCAAGCGAGCACAACGGTTGAGGTGCCCATGTACATCGGCGGCGCCCGCGTCGAAACCGGAACGCTCCACGACATCGTGATGCCCCACGACCACCAGCACGTGTTGGGCCAGTGGCACGCCGGCACCGCCGACCACGCCAAGCAGGCGATCGAAGCGGCCGAGGAAGCGAAGGCTGGGTGGGCCAGCATGCCATGGGAAGACCGCGCGGCGATCTTTCTGAAGGCCGCCCACCTGCTCAAGCACTCGCACCGTGACCGCTTCAACGCCTCCACCATGCTCAACCAGTCCAAGGTGCTCTTTCAGGCTGAGATTGACGCGGCCTGCGAGCTCGTGGACTTTTGGAACTTCAACGTCCATTACATGGCGCGCATCTATGGCGAGCAGCCGCCGGTGTCTCCCGAAGGGCAGTGGAACCGGCTCGAGCACCGCCCGCTCGACGGATTCGTCTTCGCTGTGTCGCCGTTCAACTTCACGTCCATCGCGGCGAATATTCCGACGGCGCCGGCGCTCATGGGCAACACCGTCGTGTGGAAGCCCGCCCCCACGGCGATGCTTGGCGCCTACTACATCATGGAGCTTCTCGAAGAGGCCGGCCTCCCCAAGGGCGTCATCAACATGGTCGCGGGCCCGCCGGCAGAGATCGGAGACGCGGTGCTCGACGATCCGCGGCTCGCCGGCATCCATTTCACCGGGAGCACGGCCACCTTTGAGCATCTTTGGCAGCAGGTGGCGACGCGCCTGCCGACCTACCGCAGCTACCCCCGCCTCGTCGGAGAGACCGGCGGCAAAGACTTCGTGTTCGCCCACCCCTCCGCGGATCCCACCGCCGTCGCGACCGCCCTCGCGCGCGGAGCCTTTGAATATCAAGGTCAAAAGTGCTCCGCAGCGTCGCGCGCGTACATCCCAAAATCCATGTGGCCTGCGGTCCGCGCGCAGCTTCAAGAGCACCTGCAGACCATTAAGGTCGGTGATGTTCGAGACTTTCAAAACCTCATGGGCGCTGTCATCGACGCCAAGGCCTACGCCAAACATGTCGAGGCGATCGGTCAAGCGAAGAGCATGATCGGCGGCGCCATCGAGGAGGTGCTCGGCGGAGGACACGACGACACCAAAGGGTGGTTCGTCCAGCCCACGGTCATCGTTGCCAGTGATGCAAACGCGCCCACCATGACCACGGAGTTGTTTGGACCGATCCTCACGGTGCACCCCTACGACGACGCCGACTTTGAGGCGACGCTTGAGCTTTGCGACCAGACTGGCCCCTACGCGCTCACTGGCTGCATCATGGCCCGTGACCGCGCCGCCGTCGCCACCGCGGTCGAGCGGCTGCGATTCTCCGCCGGCAACTTCTACGTCAACGACAAGCCGACCGGCGCCGTCGTGGGCCAGCAGCCCTTCGGAGGGAGCCGAAAGTCGGGCACAAATGACAAGGCCGGCGCCATGCTCAACTTGCTGCGGTGGGTGAGCCCGCGGACGATCAAGGAGACCTTTGAATCTCCCACGGCCGTGCCCTACCCGTACATGAGCGAATCCTGAGCACGGTGGTTTGAGTCGGGCACGGGTTGACGCTACTCTGTGGCTGTGGCCCGTCTCGCTCGACCCCTCCTCGTCTCGCTCACCTTCGCCGCCAGCCTCGGCGCCCAAGGATGTGTCGAGCGGCCCGACGCGACCGCGTGTGAGGCCGCGGGCAAGCGCATGATCTCCTTGTACCGAGCCCACAAGGAATCCACTGGAGATACGGGCCCGTCCAAGCTGAGCGACAAAGATCTCGAGGCCTTCAAAAAGGGCTGCGTGCTGCGTGCGACGATCAAAGAGGTCCAGTGCGTCCGCGACGCACAAGCGTGGCCCGATGTCGAAGGCTGCATTGAGTGACGACGCCTGGGTCGAGGGCCGCCCCCTCGCCTCTCCATTGAACGAGTCCGCCGGGCCAGGGTATGCTCGCGCCATGCAACGTGGACGTTTCCTCACCATCGCGGCGCTCGTGACCTGCGCGGCGGGCTGCCCGCAAAAAGTGACCCCAGAGGCGTGTGAAGCGGCGGCGAGCCACAAGGCCGCGCTCCTCAACGGCGAGGGCGAGGTGGACGACGCCCTCGCGATGATGAATCAAGAGCTCCTCGAGGCGTTTAAGACCGACTGCAAGGCGGGCAAACTCGACGCGAAGGTCATCGCCTGCGTCCAAGCCGCCAAAACAGCCGCCGAAACCGAGACCTGCGAGACCTCGAGCTAGCGGCGTGGTCTCCGGCGTCCGCAGCGGAGCGTCGCGCCCCCTCTAGCTGCGCTTGCGACCGAGCACTTTTTCGAAGAAGCCTCGTGGGTCCGCGACCGGCTCGCCCCGCGCCTCCGCGAGCTCGCGAAGGCTCTCGATGGCGGTCTTGTCGAGATCCGTCGGGATCTTCACTTTGATGTGAAGGTGCTGGTCTCCGCGACCGCGTCCACCGAGTACGGGGATTCCCTTGCCTTTGCGAACGAACACCTCCCCGGGCTGGGTGCCGGGATCGAACTCATACTCGATCTCTTCATCAAACAGATCTGGGACATCGATCACGCACCCCAACGAGGCCTGCAGCATCGTGATCTCAACGGGTGTGTGGACGTCGAACTCCTCGCGGACGAATCGCTCATCTTCGGCGACGAGTATTTGAACGTAGAGGCTCCCGCTCGGCGCCCCACGCTTCCCGCCCTGTCCCGCACCTTGCACCCGCAACGTCTGCCCATGATCGACGCCCGCAGGGATCTTGATCGTCAGCTCTGATTCCACCTGCTGCACGCCGGTCCCCGAGCAGGTTCGACACGGATCCGTGATGGTCTGGCCTTCACCCTGGCACTTGGGACACGTGGTCTGCACCGTGAAAAAACCCTGGCGGTGCACCACCTGACCGCGGCCTTGGCAATAACCGCAGGACTTGGGCCGGCTGCCTTCGGCGCATCCCGTGCCCGTGCACGTGTCGCACACCTGCTTGCGCGGGACGGTGATCTCACGCTCAGATCCATTGATGGCGTCGGCGAAAGCAATCTCCAAGCGCATGCGCAGGTCGGCGCCGCGCCCCGAGTCTCCCCGGCGGCCCCCAAAGCCTCCGCCAAAGAGATCCGCGAACAAGTCGCCGAAGTGACTGAAGACCTCGTCGGATCCCCGAAACCCCGAAAAGCCCGCCTGCTTAGGTCCGTCGTGTCCAAACTGATCGTAGAGTTGACGTTTTTGATCGTCCGAGACGACCTCGAAGGCCTCCGCAGCCTCCTTGAACGACTCCTCCGCCTCCGGGTCACCTGGATTGCGGTCCGGATGAAACTCCAGCGCCTTCTTGCGGTACGCCTTTTTAACTTCGGCGGCCGACGCATCCTTGGATACGCCGAGGACCTCGTAATAATCTCGCTTTGCGGCCACTGCGCGCGGAACCTAAGCACCCGCGGGCTCCCTGTCAATCACCGCGCGAGCGACGCAGCCCCGCCGTCCGCTCGCGCCCAGCACCCCGCCACACGCCCAGTTTCTTCCACTGTCCCCTGAGACGAATGTGATAGCGTTCCCCCCGATGACAACTCGAACTCAACGCTCCCGCTGCAGCCTCTCGCGCCTAGGAGGCATGACCGCGCTTTGTGCGCTCTTCCTCGTGGGATGCGGGCCTGACGACGAGCGCCTGGTGGATGTGGAAGCGGGCACCTGGGTCGTGAGCGGCTATGACCTCGAGGGCGATGGGACCTTCTCGTTCAAGGAGCAAAGTTGCAACACGGCCGCTGTGCTCAAGTTCATCGACAGCGACGTTCTCTTCGTCGCCCGCAACAAGTCCCTGTCGAACATCGCAGACGAGGCGTGCCTCGCCACGGAGACCGATTGGTTTTGTAGCTGCTTCTCGTACAGTTACGACGGATCCACCCAGACATGGGTCGAATTCGCCGCGGGCGACCCACCTGCCGACCCCGACGGGCAGGGCGCCACAACGATCGAGCTCTCCAAAGATGATGTGGTTTCAGATCGCTACATCTTCAGCCCTCTCCCCGCGGGTCTGTTCTCGAGCGACGGAGAGTCCTCGGCCTACCTGTTCGCACGCAAGGCCGAGTCCGTGGCCGAGAGCACCGGGTGCGAAGCGGTCTGTCTCCCGCCCGCGTAGTCATTCTCGACACCGATGCGCGGCGCGGCGCCTTCGTAATGAGTGAACGCACCTCGCCGCCTCCACCCACGTCGCTCGCCTGACACACCATGCTCTTTCCGCTCTCACTGGCCGCCTGGATCATCTTGGCCGTTGCAGTGGGCGGCGTTGCGCTCCAGGCGTGGGCCGGATCGCGTGGCACACCCGGCGCCCAGTCCGCCGAGCGCTCGACGCCCGCGGCTCTTTTGGGGGTCTTGTTCGGTGTGGGTGGTGGCGCCACCCTCATCGAGACCGCCGGGACCACCTCTCTGTCTTTTCTCCTCCTGGGTGGGGTCGTCGGCGGCGTATTGGGGATGCGGCCGCTGCACAGCCCAGGTACCGCGGGGGGGCGCAACGTCCGAACCGCGCTCCGCGAAGGCCACGCCCAATTCGGCGGTCTCGTGAGCGCTGCGATCTTGTTGTGCGCGATCTGGATGGGTGGTCGCGCCATGCGGCAGAGCCTGGAGGCCCTCGACAACTCCCACGCTGGCACCACGTGGGCCATGTTCGCCCTCGCCACGTGCCTCGCCGCCTTCGTGGCGTTCGATCTGCGTCGCCAGGGCGACCGACGGCGTCCGTGGACAGTGCTCGTCTGGTTGGTCACCGCCGCCTGGGTCTCGATACTCGGCGCCGCCGTCTTGGCGACAGACGGAGGGGTGTCGCGGCTGCACGGCCTCCTCGAACAAGACCTCACCATCGATGGGATCGGACCGCTCGCTGGACTCGCCGGCGTCGCCGCGTCGTTCGGGCTGCTGCGCGGCCTCACCATCGCCTGGCCGTGGCTCAACACCTTCGCCGGACCCGACTCCCCGCGTCCGGAGGCCCGCACCTTGATGTCCGCGGCCGCGGTCTCCATCACGGTCACCCTCATGGGCGGAGTCGCGGTGGTGGGAGGCGACGTCAGCCCCGTTGTAGAGATCACCGATCGTCCCGCGAGCTCGACAAAGGCCAGCACGCTCCTCCTCGGTCCGGTCCACGCCCGCGGGCTGCTCCCCAACATGGAGCGCGGACAACTCATCGTGCTCCCAGAGGACACCCCCCTCGTCGAGAACAGCCGCTACCCGGTGCGATTCCAGGCCCCCCCTCGCGGCGCCAAGATCGGGCGGCTTGAAGGTCGCAAAGGGTGGGTGCGGATTCCCGACTGGGAAATCCTCCGCGACGTGACCCATGTGTGGTTCCGTATGAAAGAGCCCGAGCACGCCCAGCTACCCAGTTGGGATCTCCGGGTCCCGGTGGTCCGCGAGATCGTGCGGGGCACGGTCTCAACCCCAAACAAATCTTCATTGCAGGTGGGCGAAGAGGTCGAGGCCGTCGTACTGCGACCGGCGGACCCCGAGATCAGCCTCGCGATCCTGACCTCGCAAATGGACGGCCCCTACATCCCCACGAAGGACCTCCACCTCGTGGCGACAACCGCTCGCGCAACCAACGCCAGATACGGGGACTTCCTCGCCATGTACGAGGAGCGCCCCGAGGACGCCCCGCAGAATCCTAGCTTGCGAGAAGCGATCTCTCTCGGGCTGAGCGGTCCCTTCTTCGATACCACGCCGGGCGAGCCCCCCTTCGCCATCTCCTTTGTGAGCGCCGAGGGTGTCCATGTCGAGAACGGCGAGGTGCTCCGGCTGACGACCCGCCCCCTTCGTCGAGGACTCAAGATCGGCAAGGTGCTCAAAACAAAATCCATGCGCGAACTCGCCACCCCGAGCTGGCAGCCGCTGGCCGCCGTCCGCTTCGGGCGACTTCGCCACGACGAGGACCCGCGCCAAGACATCCTCTTCCCCCTCTCGCGACGCCTTGCCAAGGACGGGACCTTCCGTTTTACCTCCCTCGATTCGAGGATCAAGGTTGGCGCGGAGAAAACCTGGAGGGGATACTCCGGGCCCTACCTCGAAGTTCCAGCCTTCGCTGTCGATGTGGAAGTTCACGGCGACGCGCGCCTCCCCACCTCGCTCGCGACGCGGCACGCGCTCGTCCCTCGCGACACGACCCACGCGCCCGTCTCGCCTGTGGGCACCGGCCCCTTTCAACCGCACCCCGCGGAGCTTCAAGTCGCGGGATTTAACGCCCCGGTCCTCATCCACGAGGGAGCGGGGTGGCTCACCCGCGTCGTCAGCACCCGCTTGGGAGAATCTGCCGCCTGGCTGTTCACCCTCTGCACCGCGATCTTGCTCGGGTTGGCCGTGGGTGTTTCGCTCGCCGCCGTCCACCCGAGGAACCACGACGCGCCCGCCGAAGCCCGCGCCGCGACCTCGCTCGCCGATCCAAGCGTCGTGGTCTCACTCGCCGTGATCAGCTGGACACTAGGATTCGCGCGCGCCGGGGGCCCTTTGCAGGCGTGGGGCCTCGTCGATGGAGTCGCGCTCGCCGGATTTTTGCTGATCGCCGCTTGCGCGCTGCTCGGGATGACACGTCGTCCCCGCGGGGCGTAGTATCTGAGGAATGGTGGAGACTTGGATGCGACGGTGTTTGCTCGCTCTGTGTGCGACGCTCCCGGCGTGCACCGTCGAGCGCTACCCCGGTGATGAGATCGGCGTGTACGCCCGCGGAGGTATGGCGCTCGACAGCGTCTCCTTCGATCAAGGTGTCGCGGTGGACGTCTTCGCGAATGGACAATTCGTAGGCCCGTCGAGCCGCCCCACGACCCTCATCCAAAACCGCGGCGCCTATGTGCGGGCGACCTGGTCCATCCCCGACGAATGGGAGCCGAGGGAGATCGCGGCCGCGCTCGAGCTGACTCAAGTGGACGGGACGACCTCTTCGGAGGTACGTCGAAGATGGATCGACGGACCCGGAGACCTCCGCTATCCCGACGGCGCCTTCGACTGGTTCGTCCCCGAAGAGATGATGAGCCCCGCGAGCTCGTGGCGGGTCGCCTTGTACGAGACCGAGGGCGCCCGAATCGATTTGCTCCCACCTCCGGCTCATGTCCTGCCCCGCGGAGGGGGTCCCTTGGGCGTCCTCCCCGGACGTCACGAGATAGAGTTGGTGGTGGTCCCCATCGATCATCAGTTCTCGGGGCCCATGGAATGCGAGGGACCTCCGGAGTTTGGCGAGGCGCGCGTGCAAGAACTCTACGACTACCTCGCGCGAATCAACCCGGTGGAGGATGTGGTGATCACGATCCGTGAAGAGCCGCTCGTGTGGACAGAGTCCGCCGCCAACCTCACCAAGATCCTGGACGCGCTCAGCGAGCTACGCGAGCTCGACAACGCGCCTCCCTACGTCTACTACTTCGGCGCTATCGACCCGTGCGACTGGGGCTCCACCGCTGGCTTCGCCGGGCTCGCGCGCGTCCCCGACGCCCCCACCCGCGAGTACGCATGGAAGCGGGTCGCGGTCGGAGACATGCGCCGACCGGGACATCCTAGCAACGAGACCTTCGTACACGAGATCGGACACACCCAAGGACGAAGGCACGTCTCCTGCAAAGGGACCGAGGGGAACCCCGTGAGTGACTACCCCGTGGAACTGGGAAAGACAGGATCCTTCGGCTTCGATCACCTCCGCTGGGCCATTCAGCCCCCGACCCACGCGGACTATATGAGCTACTGCGATCCCACGTGGGTGGGCGCCTACGGTTGGAATCAAGTCCGCCCGGTCATCCAACGACTCACGTCGTGGAAGGACCGGGACGAACCCTCGCGTGCGACACCTGACCGGGTGACGTTGATGATCTCGCTCTACGCCGACGGCGCGTCGAAGTGGTGGATTCGTGGCGGGAGCGCCTCCGCGAGCGCCTCCATGCGAGCCACCTGGTACGACGACAGCGGTGACCTGGTCGCGCGCCCCGTCGCAGTCCACCACAGCACGGGGGAGACGACCCACCTTGAGGTCGCCCTCGACGACCTGGGCACGGTGCCCCGCACCATCACGCTGCACGCGGACGACGCGGCCCCCGACGCCGCGCTCGCCACGTCGCTCGAGGGGCGGGTGCTGCACACCCCTTTGGACCTCCGTGAGCGGCGTCTGGGTCGAGCCCCCTAGCGCGGCTCGTCGACGGCGCGCGCGAGCATCCCCTCGAGCGCCTCTACGAGCGTCTCCTCATCCGTCTTGCCTTGGAATACGCGGACGATCTCTCCGTCCCCGTCCACAAACACGACATGGGGCAACATGCTGTTTCGAAAGGCCCTCCCAACTCGCCCGGTGTCGAGCACCTGCGGGAAGCTGAGTTCCTTGTTCGCCACATATTCACGCACCACCGCCGCCTGATCCGCGGCCCGGTCCGTGTTCACCCCCAGGACACGCAGACCTCGCCCGCGATAGGTTCGATGGATCCGCTCGATGGCAGGCATTTGACGCACACAGTATCCACACCACGTCGCCCAAAACACGAGCATGGTCGGCGTCCCGACCAGCGACGCTCGGTCAAAAATCCCGCCGTCAAGCATGCGGGCGCGAAACGGAGGCACCTCGCCCCCTCGGCCCAATGGACCCAACGAATCCCAACCGCGCCACAGGTGCCGTGCGTCCATCGCCCCGACGCCGACGGACCCGCTCAGCAAGACCGCGCCGACACCTGCGAACAAGGAACGGCGACCGGTCGAAGGCGATGGACTCTCCGACTGCGGCGACGCCTCCCCCCCCGTCGAGGGCTGGGATGCCACCGCGGGCGGACGAGCGCGAAACCCAAGCCAGACGCAGCCGAGCAGGCCCGCCACCTCAAATGAGAGCCGCGCCGAAGACTCGACGATACCGAGCGATTCGGCCACACGGAAGATCAAAGCCGCCGTGAGCAGTGGCGCCACGAGCGCCCCAACGTGTCGCCTCTTGCTCACCCACTCCACCAGCATCACCGCCACCAACCATGGGAGGAGCGCGCGCCCGATCCCTTGTCCCAGCGCGAGCACCCCCTCCTTGCCGCCAAGCTTCGCCATCGTGGCGCAACCTTCAATGATGTCTTCGAGGCGCGCGACCACGATGTAGGCGAGCCCCGCGATCCAGCCCTCCCTCCGGGAGGCGCTATCCGAGCCCGCTGAGAGCGGACGCAGCAGGCCTGCGCGCCCGATCCGTTCGAACGTCCCCCACACCTGGTCTCACCGCTGACCTTGAATTTTGCGCTTCGCAGCCTTGGCGAGCGCCGCGGGGATATTTTTTGAGCGGGCCAACTTTTTCACGTCGTTGTTCTTCAAGAAGGGCAAGAACGTGAGGGCGCGTGCCAGCGGCGTCTTTGGGTTCATGACCAGATTGATCTTCACCTGGTACAGTTTCACCCAGTCGCGTCGCCCGGCGATGTAGCGGATGACATCCGGGCTCAACGAACGATTCGATGAGTACCCTACCACCTCGTTCTCCTTAATCTTGGGGCTCTTGATCACGGCCATCGCGACGATCTTGTTGCTGTCCTTAATCAAGAAGGCGCGATCCGTCTGCTCCCCAAGCAACGCCGCGCGAATCTTCTCCATGGTGTTCATGGCCATCAGCTCTTGGGTCCGGGATCCAAAGCTGACCTCCTCCTCCACCTTCTTCTCCACGGGCGCCAATTCGTCGGGCTCTTCCATGGGGGGCAGGTCCTCGTCGTCGGTGACGCTCAGCCCGACTGAGTCGTCCTCGGTGACCTCGACCCCGTCCTCATCTTCATCCTCTTCCGCGTCCGATACGGCGGACTGGGATCGCCCCATACGCTCTGAGAAAAGATCATCCCGAGCTGGATCTGGACCGGGCTCATTCGCGATGGCTGCCTTGATCTCCTCCATCATCGGCAGCTTCACTTCAATGTCGTTACGACTCGCGAACTCGAGCACGCGGTGGATCACGCTCATGCGACAGCCCGGGTTGTTGTAGAGGCCCACCACGATCTCTGGGCACTTCATCCAACGCTCCTGGTTCTCGGAGATGAGATCACAGATGCTCTCTGGACAGCTGCGACTGATACCGATCAGGGTTTCGTCATGGATATTCGAATGCAGCACGAGCTTCTCCAGGATGGTTTTGTTCCTGCCGAACTTGCGCGCGATGAAGTCGAGGACTCCCGCGTCGAGCGTCCGCTTGCCCACAGCGCCCATGATGGTGGTCTCTGGCAGCTTCGAGAGGCTTTTCTCCGCGACGGGCGAGCCCTCCCATTCCGAGTTTGCCCACACGTGATACAGGCCCGCCAAGAGCGCATCCGGGGGCAGCGGGACGAGCCCTCGAGCCAGCATCATCCGGCTCGCATCGTTCGCGTTCGTGCCGGCGAACTTTGCCGCCAGCGGTCCAAGCATCGCGTCGGTCAGGGGCCTGTGTGGGTATGCCATGGTTGGTTTCGTCTGCTAGGTGTGCCGTGGACTCGCAGCATTTCGGTCGAAAATGAGGCGGAGGCCGTCGAGCATGAGTCGCTCGTCGACGACATCGATCGCGTTCGTGACCGCGGCGATGGTGGTCGCGAGACCTCCGGTACCGATCACAGTGGTCGGCCAGGCGAGGTCACGCTTTAGGCGCTGTACCATCCCCTCCACCAAACTGACATATCCGAACATGAGGCCCGACTGCAAAGACTCGATGGTGTTTTTTCCCACCACCTGATCGGGCAGTTTAAGCGCCACCCGCGGCAGCCGTGCCGCCCGGCTGAAGAGCGCATCCGCGCTAATACCAATTCCTGGAGCGATGGCACCGCCAAGGTACTCCGGCGTCGGTGAGACCACATCGAAGGTGGTCGCCGTCCCGAAATCTACGACGACGACTCCGCGGCCCGCCTCCCGATCTCCGTGCCCTGCGTGCGCCGCGACCGCGGAGACGATACGGTCTGCGCCGACGTCCGTCGCAGGCTCATAGCGGATCGGCATGCCCGTCTTCACCCCCGGTCCAACCACGAGCGGGACGACCTCCGCATAGCTCTCGATCGCCTCGCAAAAGGGTTTCAGCGCTGGGGGGACCACGCACGCGAGCACCGCCGCATCCACCACGGACAGCGCCAGGTCCCGGAGTTGAAGGGCCTGCACCAGGGTTGCGGCGACTTCGTCACGTGTCCAATTACGATGGGTCGTGAGGCGCAGTTCGCATCGAAGGTGATCCCCTTCGAACAAACCGACGCAGGTGTGCGTGTTCCCGATATCCACTGCGAGGAGCATGGCCACTGAAAATAGCAGGCTCCGCGCCGAATGACGCGGGATCTGGTAGTTTGTGGTGGATGACGCCCGAAGCCAGCAGCGGAGATGGCGCGGTCGAGATGTCTCAGATCCGGCCAGGCTTGGTCGACGGGCTCCCGATGGGTGAAGAGCAGGGCGCGAGCGCCGGGACCCCAAGCAAGCGCTGGCTCAAGCCCTTCGTCTCGCTGCTTGGGACCGCGGCCATCCTCTTGCTGCTCAGTTTCTGGGCCGACCTCATCGACCAGGTATCTGCCCCCGGCGAGGTTCGCTCCATCAGAGGCGTGTTCGTTTCGTTGCTCGCGATTGATCTTGACCAGGCGCGCCAGACCGTCGGAAATATGGGCGAGGTCATGGCCGCGGTCTTGGGGCTCGCCCTCACGGTGTCGAGCATCATCGTTCAACTCGCCGCCACACGCTTCACGCCCCACGTGACGTCCTTGTTTTTTCGGGCCCCCGCCAACATGGTCGTCAACGGCGTGTTCGTCGTGGGCACCATCTTCGTGCTGTGGATCAACTACGCCGCGAACCCGGCGTTCATTCCACGTTGGGGGGTCTTGCTGTCCTTGATCTTCTTGACCACGAGTCTGTTGCTGCTGTTCCCGTACTTCTCTTACGTGTTCTCGTTCCTCGAGCCCGACTCCATCGTCGGTCGAATGGCCAACGACGGCCTCGTGAGCGGCCTCCCTAACCCTCGGAACAAAACCCACATCGAGGTCCGTCGCAAGCGGCTCGTTGAGTCCATCGAGAACCTCGCTAATATCGGTCTTAACGCCACGCAACAGCGCGACAAAAACATCGCCTCGCTCGCGGCGGATGCCCTCTGCGACATGGCCATCCGCTACGGGAAGGGAAAAAATGAGCTCGACCCCGGGTGGTTTGAGCTCTCCAACTGGACCCGGCAAACCCCTGATTTCGTCAGCTTGTCGAACGAATCCATCGGCGACCTAAAGCACCGTAAGAACTGGGTCGAGTGGAAGATCCTGAGGCAGTACCAGATGCTGTTCAATGAGGGGCTCGGCCGCATGAAGGACTTGTGCTACCTCATCGCGATCAACACGCGACGCCTGGGCGTCGGGGCCGCCCGTCGGGGAGACCTTCACACCCTCGATCTCTCCATCAAATTCTTCAACACGTATCTCCGCGCGACGATCAACGCAAAGGATATTCGGACCGCCTACAACATCCTCCACCAGTACCGACAGCTCGCCGAGGACGTGCTGCGGGTCTCGATCACCAATCAAGACAAGCAGGTTCGAGCCGACCTTGAGGCGCGCGCGTGCGAAGTCGCCGGCTTCATGCGGTACTACGGCGGGATCGCGTTCCAAAGCGGGCTCACCTTTGTCACCGAGGTGGTCGCCCATGATATCGGCGCACTGTGTGACACCGCCTATCGCTGCAGCGCTGGGGTTCACGAGGTGCTGCTCGATACGTTCCTACGGGTCGACGACGCCGCGGAATCTACCGAACAAGAGAACACCCTCCGAGGCGTGCGGCGGGCCCAGGTGAAACTCGCGACGAGCTACTTGCTCTACGCAGATCATAAGTTCGCCGACAAAATTCGGTATGACATGATCGAGGAGCCGCGGCGTCGACTGCAGAGCATCTGGCAAGAGCTGCTCGCCCTCGATAACCGGGAGTTTTGGGAGGTCAACGATCGGGGGAGCAATTTTGACTACCTCTCTCCTCGCCAAAAGTCGAAGCTCCCAGAATTCTTCGCGGGCTTCCCGTCGCTGGAAGATCACGCACCGCCGCAGCCGGGGCTGTAGCTGCTCGGCCCCTACGACTCCGTTCCGCCTGATGGATGGCAGCGACACCGCCACATGCCGTGCCCCCCATGACTGCACGATGCAGCAGCGACATCCTCGCGGGCGCTCGGGGTATCGCGCGGGGGATCACCGGCGGCGGAGCAACACTACCTGGGTGCGTACTCGACACCGCCGCGGGCGGGTCGCCGGATCCGAGCAGTCGCCATTGCGCGACGCCCCATGGAGCAAGCGCCGCAGTTGGCATGGCCTGCCGGCACGCCACGACGTGGCCAGAGACGCCAGCGTCCGGTTTACCGTCAAATGTCGGAGTGACGCGGCCCCAAGTTCCGAGCGCCACTTCTCGCCACCCGGATGGAGAGCCACCCGCGCTGCAGTCGGGCTGCAGACGAAGACCCAGACTCGGTCAGATTTCGTCGGTCCATGGCGGACGACTTCGATGTCTCGTAGTATGTAGGTGCCAGACGCGCCGAGCACGAATGGCGAAGAGGGTTAGCAGCTTATGAATCGTTCAAGAGTCTTCCGGCAATACACGCTCGACGATGAGGCGCAGGCTTCAGATAAGGGCACCCAAACCGTCGTGGGAGAGGAGCATGTGATGGATACAACGGAAGGAGATGTGGGGTTGTATGCAGAGATTCGTAAGTATCGCGGTCTTCGCGGCATCACCGACGAGCAGGCTCGCCGCCTCCTCTCGTTGCTCGATCAGTTCGGACTCCCCGCGGAGGCGCTCGAGGGTCCTCGCCGGGAAATC
The DNA here is from genome assembly GCA_938084085.1 of uncultured Nannocystaceae bacterium. GTDB lineage: Bacteria > Myxococcota_A > Polyangia > Nannocystales > Nannocystaceae > JAAZXR01. The sequence continues at coordinate 1,258 of CALKDV010000229.1, read as the reverse complement.
CGAACGGCCGTGACCGCCCATATGACACCCGAGTTCCTGCATCGCTTTCGCGAACTTGCGGGCCACTACGGCCTCTCACCGTCGAACTTGGCGAGAGTTGTGCTGCGAGGCTGGGCCAATTCAGACGCGCATCCGCCACCCGCCGCGGACGAGTAGTCGACGCGATCGCCTCACCCGCACTGAGCGGCCAGGCTGAGGCTGAACACCCACCCGAGCCCCCGGAGAAATCTTCGGGCGCTCTTTGTGTGTGCGCAAAACACGCATCTCTGTGGATTAATCCGTTGATCACCTGCCTACCGAGTGGTAGACAAAAGCTGACCTTTGGGTTACCAGATGCCTTCCGACCGTTCAGAAAAACGAGAAGTCTCCGAGCGAATTCTCGACGCAGCCACCCGATTGTTCGCAGAACGCGGCTTTGAGGCCACTTCCCTGCAATCGGTCGCCGACGCAGTGGGGATTCGCAAGCCCTCCTTGCTGTACCACTTCCCGTCCAAAGATGAGCTGCGCAAGGCCGTGCTCGACAAACTCCTGTCCCACTGGAATCAGGTGCTCCCCAAACTATTGATGGCCGCCACCTCGGGACGCGAGCAGTTCGACGCCATCATTAAGGAGACTGTGGCGTTCTTTACGGCCGATCGCGACCGCGCGAGGCTCTTGCTACGCGAGGCGCTCGACCGCCCCAAGGAGATGCGCGCCCTCATCATTGGACACGTTCAACCCTGGGCGGACGTGGTCTCCAACTACATCCGTCGTGGACGAGAGGCAGGCCGTGTGCGGGCAGACGTCGATCCGGAAGCCTACATCGTCCACGCGATCAATCTCGTCGTCAGCAGCATCGCGACCTTCGATTCCATCGGCGCCCTCGGCACCTCAAAGGACCGATCCGCGGACGACACTCATCTCCGGCGACATGTGGACGAGCTCGTCCGCGTCGCCCGGGCCAGCCTCTTTCGTCAACTCGAAGCCCTCGGCATCGCACCACGCGATGAGCACGAAGAGGACCGACGAGACGCCGAACGCGCCCACCACCACCCGCCGAAAGGGCGCAATCCCCACGCTCGCGTCCATCACCCTGCCGTCCACGAGCGCCGCCGCGTCGGCCACCGTCGACATACTCGCCGCGGCAGTCTCCCCTGGCGGCTTCGTGGCGGTTTCAGCCGCCAGCGCCTCGTTCGCGGCGCGGTAGCCGGCAGCGTAGCCCTCCTGGTAGCCCGCCGTGTAGCCCGCCGTGTAAGCTCCCTCGACACCAAAGGACGGC
>CALKDV010000228.1 GCA_938084085.1 uncultured Nannocystaceae bacterium | reverse complement strand
GCTCCTCGTTCAGGGGGAGCGGCGCGGCACCGGGCATGGGCCCGAGGAGCTCATCGAGCACCGAGACCGTGAAGTGCAGGGCATCGGAGAACTCAAACACTTCGTGGGGGACGACCGATGGATCGTGATGATGAACGATGGCTTCGACGATATACGTCGGGATCCCCCAACTCTCCAAGAGCAGCCCGCCCACCTCCGGATGCTGTACGCCGGCCTGATCGAACAGTTGCTCCATGGTCGTCACTTCCCGCTTTCCGTCGCGCTGGCACCACTGCATCGCGATCACCAGGCGACCCAGTCCGTGCAAGATCCCCACCGTGAATCGATCATCCCGCTCTCCAACGTCGAAGATATCTTGAAGCGCCGCCGCCACGAGCATCGAGCGCTCATGCTCTTGCCCAACGCTGAGATCCGAGATCCCTCCGACGGCGGGGAAGGCGTTGGCCACCTCGACCGCGAGCACCACAGATTTCAGGTGCGCGACTCCGAGCATCACAGCCGCGTCACGCACGCTGGAGAGCTTTCGGGTCAAGCCAAAGAACGCGCTGTTGGCGAGACGAAGCACGCTGGCTGAGATCCCAGGGTCTTGCTCCACGACCGCAGCGATCTCCCGGAGACTCGCGTCACCACCACGCAAGAGTTGACACAGACGCGCGTAGATCTTCGGCTCTGACGGGAGGCCCGTGAGCGTGCCGATGAACTCACGGAGTGAATCGTGGTCGAGCCTCCGGCGAAGATGGCACGCACGGTCGATGGCCCCGGCCAACTCGCGAATGTCGATGGGCTTGTCGAGGAACTGGTGAGCGAGCGGCTCTTGGTTGGGCAGGCTCCTCCCCGATTCCGACCACCCAGAAAAGGCGATACGGACGACCTCAGGATGTGCACTACGGACTTGCTCGAGGAGCTCTGAGCCCCCCATGCCGGGCATGTTCATGTCGCTGATCACGACGTCGAAATCCGTCGTGCGAAGGGCGTCAAGCGCCGCGGCTCCGGAGTCCAAGAAATGCATCTCCCAGACTTCGTCACGGCGAAACAACGAGCGGCGGAGCGCGTCGAGGACGCTCGCATCGTCATCCACAAATAGGATCCTTAATCGGCGCGGAGTTTCACTCATGGGGTCTCTTGGTCATCGCGGGCTCACAACCAGGCTTGAGCGTTGAAGTGTGCGTATCTACGGGTGGCAAAAAGGGCCACCACAAGCATCGCTCAGCGTGCGTTGCGGTCCCGCCAGTCTACGTGAAGCTCGGAGAGCATCCCCCAATCCATGCCTCGTGGGCAACCGCGGATAATCGAGAGCGCGCCTCGGCTCTCCTGGCAAGACCGAGGGATCAAAACGACCCAAATTAGGCTCCACCTCCACCCCGACGGGGGTCCTTGTCCATATGGCGCGGTGATCGGCGCTTTATGCGCTAACGGTTCGCGCTCCAATCTGTCGTGACATGCGTTAGCTTCACGCGCATGTTGCAGCGTTGCATTGTGTCCCTTATTGGCGTCGCGCTCATCGGGTGCGCCGCCGCCTCGGATGCGGAGGCCAGACGTCCGACCGCCACGCCCGAACGAGTGCTCGCGTTCGCTCCTGAACAGCTTGTGGGGCTCTCGCAAACCAGCGACGCGCACCTGTCTCCAGACGGACGCGCGGTCGCCTACGCGGTCCGTACACCCCAGGCGCTCTCCACCCACGGTGGAGCGAAGACCTCCATCTATTTATTGAACGTGGAGACAGGAGCGACCCGTCGCCTCACCTCGGCGACCCACACCTCGTGGTCCCCTCGATGGTCACCCGACGGCACAAAGGTCTCCTTCCTCTCCCGACGGCGAGCCCACGACGACCAGACACAAATCTTTACGATCGATCCCGCCGGGGGCGAGGCGACCCCGGTGACCAAGCTCTCCACCGGCGTACGCGCGTACGCGTGGTCTCCGTCGGGGCAGCGCATCGCGTACACCGCCACGCGTGCGTGGACCGACGAAGAGCAAGACGCTCGTTCAGAGGGACGCGACTGGGTGGTCAACGAGCGCAACAACCGCGGCAGTAAGCTCTTCGTGCTCGATCCACTCACCGGGGAATCTACCCCCGTCACCCAAGACACCCACGCCATCAACAGCTTCGCGTGGGCCCCAGACGGCCAGAGCATGGTCATCAGCGCATCGACCTCTGCCACAGTGGACGCGACCATGATGTACAGCGCCCTGTACACCATCACTCTGGCAGACAAACAGCTACGACCGCTTGCGAAAACAGAGGGAAAACTTGGACGCGCGGCGTGGTCCCCCGACGGGAAAAACATCGCCTTCCTCGGCGCGCGGGACATCCACGACTCGACCGCAGGGACGCTCTTCGTCGTCTCCTCGGGCGGAGGGACCGCCCGCCCGCTCACCTCCACCATCGAGGGCACGGGTCAATGGATCGGTTGGCGCGACGAGAAGACGATCGTGCTGTCGAGTCACGAGCGCACCGAGTCCACCGTTCGACTCATCGACCTCAAGAACGGCTCCTCGACCCTCCTCGTGGAGGATGGTCCCACGTGTCGCAGCCTCAGCTTCGCCGCCGATGGTGAGCGATACGCGTGCTCCGGCAGTCGGCCAACCCATCCTCCTGAGGTCTTTGGCGGCTCCTTGAAAAAGAAGGCCCCCACGCGACTCACCGTCTCCAACCCGGATCTGGAGCGCACAATCTTGGGAGATCAGCGGGTCTTTAACTGGACCGCGAACGATGGGACCTCTCTCCAAGGGGTGCTCATCTTGCCCATCGGTTACACCAAGGGGACCCGGTATCCGCTCGCCGTGCTTCCTCACGGCGGCCCCGAGGGGGTCTCCTTGAACTGATGGAATACACGCGCCACCTACCCCGCGCAGATCTTCGCCGCTGAGGGGTACGTCGTCTTCGAGCCGAACTATCGCGGCTCGAGCGGCCGCGGCACCCCGTTCGCGGTCGCGGATCAACAAGACCTCGGCGGTCTAGAGTTCGAGGACGTCTTGTCGGGAATCGACGCGCTTGTCGCGGAGGGCCTCGTGGATGGCGACCGCGTAGGCATGGGCGGCTGGAGTTATGGCGGCTACTTCTCCGGACTCGCCGCGACGCGCTGGAGCGAGCGGTTTAAGGCTTCAGTGATCGCCGCCGCCGTCACCGACTGGATGTCGTTTACCGGTACTACGGAGATCGAACACGAAAATTCCTTGGTCCACTGGAAGCTTTGGCCCTACGACCAACCCCAAAAGGTGTGGGAGCGCTCTCCCATGGCGCACACCAAGGACTCCCAGACCGCGAGCCTCATCGTCCACGGCCTCGCAGACACCCGCGTCCCCCCAAGTCAGTCCACGGAGCTTTACCGGGCCTTGAAACATGCGGGCGCGCCCGTCGAGCTCGTGATGGATCCCCGCGAGCCGCACGGCCTGCGTGAAAATGTCCACCAACTCGATTTTGTGGAGCGATTCGTTGGATGGTTCAATCGCTACGTTCGCGACGCCAAATCGACGCAGTAGTCCGCTACACTGCGGGTAGTTTTCGCCGCAGGACCTACCATGACTCGATCTTTCTACCCCGCCCCGATTCTCCTCGTACTCGCTGCGTCGATGGGGTGTGGCGGAGATAGCAATTCGGGCCGTGATGACTCGATCTTTGGCGTCTCCGCCACCGCGACCTCCGAAGACAGCTCCTCCGATTCAGAAACCGGGAGCGATGCCACCGGTGACGGCGACGGTGACCCCTCCACCACCGGTGACGGCGACGGTGACGGTGACCCCTCCACCACCGGCGACGGTGACGGTGACGGTGACGGCGACGGCGACCCCTCCACCACCGGCGACGGTGACGGTGACGGTGACGGCGACCCCTCCACCAC
>CALKDV010000227.1 GCA_938084085.1 uncultured Nannocystaceae bacterium | reverse complement strand
CTCGCCGACCGCCGTAGTCCGTCTTCGAGACCTCGTCGTAGCGGACGGAGCCGAAGGCGTCTGCCGCCACGCGCTGCAACTCCACATCGATGGACACGTGGATGTCTTGGCCGGGAATCGGCTCGACCGGATCCGCGAGGGCAGCGGTCGCCATCGCGGGCGGATCAACGACGGGAATGCCGAGCGAGTTCACCACTCGATTGGCCAGCCCAATTCGACCCCGCAGGTAGTTCTCCCACTGGCGCTCGAGCCCGGTCTTACCGATACGATCACCGACGCGATAGCCGGCCTGCCCGCGGCGCTCTAGCTCCTCTCGCGAAATCTCGCGCATGTAGCCGGTGATGAAGGCGGTCAGCGCCCCCTCCGGGTAGTAGCGACGCGCCCGCTTGCGGATGTCCACCCAGCTCGCGAGCTGCTCCCGCGTTTTAATCCGGGCGTACTCGCGATCGCTGAGGTTGCTCCGAATGGCGACCGCGTAGCGACCGCTCCGCTCATCGTCGCGCAGCTCCTCAATTCGCGCGACAAATTTCCCGTTGTCAGACTCGTCTTGGAAGTCGATCAGCGTGGCGAGTTCCTCGACTTGAGCGTCGCTCACGGGGATCCGGCGCAACTCGGCGGTCTCTGTGGCCTCGTCCTCTACGAGCACCCGCGGGCGACCCGTGACCATCAACGTGTAGGCGGGGCGATTCACCGCGAGCGGACGCTCCTTGCTATCGAAAATGCGACCGCGCGGCGCCTCCACGTCGATGGACTGGATAAAGTTCCGCTCCGCGCGCGAGGAGTACTGATCCCCCTCGAGCACCTGCAGCTGGAAAAGTCGGCCCGCGAGCACCATGAACACCACGACGGTCACCACCAGCATCAACTGAAAGCGAAGCTTGAGCGGTCGCAAGTCCTCCGGCCTACTCAACATGGACGTCGCCTCCGCTCTCTGGTTCCCAGGTCGACGAACGCGCCGAGAGTTGGCCTCGCAGACCCCGACGGCCGGGGCCCAGCCGCGAGAAGATCGTATCTGCCAGCAGCCACACGGGGTTGACAATAAGCCCAGTCTCCAAGGCCCTCCATGGCATCAACGCCAGCCCGGAACGCAGCCCCGCCGTCGAAAGCTGGAACCCTCCTGCGAGGGTCGAAAGCACTCCCCACGTGCAAAGATCGGTGAGGAAGCACAGCAGGATCCCGGCCCCCACCCTCGCGCGCCATCCATCCACCGCAAATCGACGGGCCGCGAAGTGTACGAGCACATAGGTGAGCCCGTGGGTCAGCGACAAGACCCCTGGAGGCCCCCCCTGGTGCAGGTCTTCGAGATAGCCGAGCACCAGCGCGATCGTGAGGCCGAAGGCCAACGAGAGTCGTTCCCGACGCCCACCAAAACCCAGGTGCAGCAGCAGCGCGATCGTGGTGGACGGCAACACCGCCGTGATGTGCATCATGTGACCTAGGCTCCCCACCGTTGCGATGAGGACCCAGCCCAAGATCACGTATGCCAAGCCTCGAAACACCAGGTCACCTCATCGGATTGGCAAAATCCCCATGGCGGCGCCCTCGCTGCTCGCCGCTCGTGTTAACGCCGCTGGCTCTGGTGCGAGCACCACGAACACCGCGTCGAGTCGATCAAATCGGACCGCCGGCTGCACCGATACGACTTGCCGGTCGTTGCGGCGCTCGACATTGATGACCACCCCGATGGGTCTCCCCTTGGGGAACAGGTCGTCCACCCCGCTGGTCTGGATGAGGTCGCCCTCCGCGACATCATCGTCCGAGGACACCTCCACCTCGCAGCCGACCTCCGACACCCCCACGAGGATCCCTGGAGCGCGGCTGCGGGCGACCTCCACGGCGATCTTGCTGCCGGGATCTGTCACCAACATCACATCGGCATAATCCTCGTACGCACGCTGAATTCTTCCCACGACCCCGTCGGCTGCCAGCACTGCCATCCCTGGCTCCACGCGGGAATTCCCCTGGTCAACGTGCACTTTGACGACCCGGAAAAACGGCGATTGCTCGACGCCGATGATTTGGGCGGTGAGGAGGTCATCTGTGACGCGGTCGCGCATCCCGAGGAGACGCCTCAGGCCTTCGTTCTCTTCCGAGATCACCGCCAGTTCCCGCTCGTACCTGCGCAACTCTCGATTTTCCCGCTCCAGCGCCTCTTTTTCCTCGAGCATCTGCGCCTGAAAAAACCAGCGCTCGAAAAACGAGCTGGCCCAGCGCCAGCTAAACGACAGCCCTGACTCCAGGGGAGCGCCGATCCGGCGCACGGCCCGGTCGAAACCGCTGACCTCTTGGGGGGCGAGCATCGAAGCGCGAATAACCACCATGGGGCCAAGCAGCATCGCGACGACAAGCGCGATACTTCGGAGTCTACGAACCGAGAAACGCACGATGACGCACCCCGCTAGACGAGCGCCACCTCTCGTAGAACGTCAAGTTGATCGAGCGCCGCCCCCGTGCCAAGAACCACCGCGAATTCCGGCTCTTCGCACAAAAACACGGGCAGCCCGGTCTCCTCGGAGAGCAGCACGTCGAGGTTCTGCAGCTTGGACCCGCCGCCGGTGAGCACAATCCCCTTGTCCACGATGTCCGCACACAGCTCCGGTGGCGCGCGCTCAAGCACAACCCGCACTGCGTCAACGATGGCCGAAACCGGCTCGCTGATCGCCTCGCGAATCTCGTCCGAATTGATCGTGACCGACTTGGGAATACCTGCCACAAGATCGCGACCTTTCACCTCCATGGTCATCGGCTCCTCCACGGGGGCCGCCGTGCCGATCTCGATCTTGACTCGCTCTGCGGTGCGCTCTCCGATCAGCAGGTTGTACTTGCGTTTGATGTGCTGAACGATGGCCTCGTCGAGCTTATCGCCGCCGACCCGGACGCTCTTGCACGCCACAATGCCGGCCAGCGAGATTACGGCGACCTCCGCGGTCCCGCCGCCGATGTCCACGACCATGTTGCCCCCCGGCTCCGTGATCGGCATTCCCGCGCCGATCGCCGCCGCCATGGGCTCCTCGATAAGAAACACCTCTCGCGCACCCGCCGCCATGGCTGATTCACGGACCGCACGCTTCTCCACCTCCGTGATGCCCGACGGGACGCAACAGATGATGCGCGGTCGCACCAGCGTCTGCCGGTTGTGGGCTTTGTTGATGAAGTGGCGCATCATCGCCTCGGTCACCTCAAAGTCCGCGATGACTCCCTCTTTCATTGGCCGGATGGCGACGACGTTGCCAGGCGTCCGCCCGAGCATGTCCTTCGCCTCTTTACCCACTGCGAGCACCCGCTTGAGCTGGTTCCCCTGACGCTGCACTGCCACCACGCTCGGCTCATGCGCGACGATGCCGCGCCCCTTCACGAACGTGAGGGTGGTCGCCGTTCCGAGATCGATGGCCAGGTCGTTCGAGAACAGGCCGTATACCCAGTCAAAGAGCATGGTGAAAAACCGGTTTCGCGCCGTTCATGTTGAGACGCAAGGCACGCTTGGATACACGCCCCCGAGAGGTGCGGCAAGC
>CALKDV010000226.1 GCA_938084085.1 uncultured Nannocystaceae bacterium | reverse complement strand
CCCCGCCAAAGCGCCTTCCAGAATCTCTGGAGGCGCTTTGTCTTTTTTGGGGGTCGCCGTGACGTGGGCCACACCGTCCACAACTCCCCAGCCCTGGGAAGGGCTTGCGCCCGGGACCGCTCCTTCGCCTCGAGTCAGAGGCCCTGAACGTCACCGGTCGCGTGCTCCGCGGCGTGACTGCGCTCGCGTCTCGCCTTTGCGATCAAGCCCTCAACCCGCGCGCGAAGCATCGCCACCGACTCCGCGCCGAAGCTGACCCCGCCGCACTCTTCGATGATCTCCGTGAGCTCGCCCGCGCCTCGTCCACCAACCACCCAGGGAAGGGAGCCGCACGCCGCAGCGTACTCTTCGCAGAGCTCACGAGCCCGGTGAGCCGGCGGAGGAATCGTCAATGACAAGCCGATGACAGCGGGCTGGAGGCGTTCTACCGCGTGGCGAATCGCTGCTGGGGGCGTCCTCGCGCCCAAGATGACCGGGTGATAGCCCCACTGCGCGAACCGAAACGCTACCCCGTAGATCGGCAGGGCGTGCTCCTCATCTGCGAAGCACGCCAACAGCACCATCGGCGCGTCTTGGTCGTGCTGGAACAAACGCAGCATATCCCGCGCCGCGCTCCCGAGGATTTCGCTCGCCATGTGTTCTTGACCCACCGAAATCGCACCGGCATGCCAGCGGCGACCGATGGTGTACATGCAGGGTGCGAGCACCCGATCGAACACCATGGGCGCGCTGCCCAAGAACATCATTCGACGCACCGCCACTTCGAGAGCCGTCGGGTCAAAACGATCGACCGCGTCCAGAATTGTCTCTTGGGCGCTCTCAAAGGGATCTGCCACGGCGTCGACTGGAGCCTCGACCTCCGCTTGCTTCTTCACCACGCGGGCTGCCTCGGCCGGAGCCATGCCGCTCTCGGTGAGCTCACGAAGCCTGCGAATCACGTCGATGTCGGTGTCGGAGTAGAGCCGATATGAAGAATCCGTGCGCATGGGAGACGGCACGCCGTAGCGGCGCTCCCACGCCCGCAACGTCGCGGAAGGAATTCCAGTCATCTCTGCCACAGCCTGGATGCGGTATTTGGAGTTGTTGTTGCTCATGAGCGTCGGACCCACACGGGACCTCTTTGTCCAAGGACTGCCCGTAACCTTCCCAAAAGTATCACACTTTTCGTACAAAGGTTCGAAAAGCTATTAAAACCCTCAAAAATGGCGCAATTTGGAGTTTCAGAACGAGCTCAGAAGACCGAATTGCGCTGTTCACGAGCTTGGGGAGTCAATCCTTGTCAAAAGTTATCTGTCGCCTAGACTCGCAGCATGCAGCCATCCGCAGCACACGCCGAGCCCGCTCGCACACCCCATGAATCGGCGCCAAAACCGCACGCAGTCGTCATCGGCAGCGGATTTGGCGGACTCGCCGCCGCCGTACGGCTAGGAGCCCGCGGCTACCGCGTCACGGTCCTCGAGCAGCGAGACAAACCCGGGGGTCGCGCCTACGTGTACGAAAAGGAGGGCTACAAATTTGATGGCGGACCCACCGTCATCACCGCGCCCTTCCTGCTCGAGGAGCTGTGGGAGCTATGCGGAAAGAAAATGGCCGACCATATCGACCTGCGGACGGTCACCCCGTTTTACCGAATTCGCTTTGATGACGGCGACGTCTTCGACTACACGGGGGACGCCGACGACATGGTTGAGCAGGTTCGGCGATTCTCACCGAGCGACGTAGCCGGCTACAAGAAGTTTTACAACATGAGCCGACACATCTTTAATGTTGGCTTTGAGCAGCTGTCGTACATGCCCTTCTCCAAGCTGTGGGACATGGCAAAGATTGTGCCGCAGATGGTGAAGCTGCAAAGCTACCGCACGGTCTACGGCATGGTGTCCAAGTACATCAAGAACGACAAACTTCGTCAGGTCTTCAGCTTCCACCCGCTCCTCGTGGGTGGCAACCCGTTCCAGACAACCTCGATCTACTCGCTCATCTGCTTCCTCGAACGAAAGTGGGGCGTGCATTTCCCCATGGGAGGCACGGGCGCCCTCGTCCGCGGCCTCGTCGACCTCATCGAGGGGCAAGGCAACGCCGTGCGACTCAACACCACGGTCAAGCAGATTCTCATCGAGAATGGACGCGCCACAGGCGTCGAGCTTGCCGATGGTACCCAAATCGGCGCCGACATCGTGGTGTCCAACGCGGACTCCGCCTTCACCTACAAACACCTTATCGCGCCCGAGCATCGACGGACCTGGACTGATGAGAAGGTCGACAACTCCCGCTTCAGCATGAGTCTCTTCGTCTGGTACTTCGGCACCTCAAAGAAGTATGAAGACGTCGCCCACCACACGATTTTGCTGGGTCCTCGCTACAAGGGGCTGCTCACCGACATCTTCCGCGACAAGCACCTCGCGGAGGACTTCAGCCTGTACCTGCACCGCCCCACCGCCACGGACCCGAGCCTCGCGCCCGAGGGATGCGATGCGTGGTACGTGCTGTCGCCGGTTCCACACCTCGACAGCGACGTCGACTGGAAGACCCAGGCCGAGCCTTATCGGCAAAAGGTGATGAAGTACCTCTCCAAGACAATCATGCCCGATCTCGAATCGAACGTGACCGCTTCCCACCTGCTCACGCCCATCGGCTTTCGTGATGAGCTCTCCTCCGTCAAGGGTGCCGCCTTTGGGATGGAGCCCGTGCTCACGCAGAGCGCGTACTTCCGCCCCCACAACGAAGCCGAAGACATCGATCGCTTGTATCTGGTCGGGGCAGGCACCCACCCCGGTGCGGGCGTGCCCGGTGTACTATCGTCGGCCAAGGTGCTCGAGCGCGTGATCCCCGACGTCGCCGAGATCGCCACCGTCGCCCATGCCCCCTCTCGATGATCTTCCCGCAGTCTCTTTGAATAAAGAGGACGTCCTCGCGTGCCGGCGAGCGCTCGCGAAGGGCAGTAAAAGTTTCTCCGCGGCATCGTGGTTTTTGCCACCCGAGGTGAGGGACCCGGCGGCTGTGTTCTACGCATTTTGCCGCGTGGCAGATGATCTCGTGGACGACGGCGACGACCCCGACGGCGCGGTGCAAGTCCTACGAGACCGTCTCGACCAGGTCTTTGCGATGGATCCCATGGATGATCCAGTCGACCGAAGCCTCGCCGTCATCGTGCGACGCTATGACCTCCCCAGGAACGTCTTCGACGCGCTCCTCGACGGATTTGTATGGGACGCCACCGACAAAGCCTACGAGGGAATCGAAGACACGCTCGGCTACGCGGCCAGGGTCGCCTCCACCGTTGGAGTCATCATGACCCTGCTGATGGGCGAGCGTGACAAACACACCCTCGCGCGCGCGTGCGACCTCGGGGTAGCGATGCAGTTGACCAACATCGCCCGCGACGTCGGAGAGGACGCCAGAAGGGGGAGGGTCTATCTACCCCAACGCTGGCTCGACGAGGCCGGTGTCACCCCTGCGGACCTCGGCGGCGCCCCGTCCTTTTCCCCCGAGATCGGAGCGGTGACAAAGCGCCTCCTCGATCACGCAGCCCACCTCTACCAGCGCGCAGAGCCAGGCATCCCCCGACTGCCTCGCCGGTGTCGGGCGGCCATCTACGCGGCGCGCCTGATCTACGCCGACATCGGACGCGTGATCGCCTCACGACACTACGATTCCATCTCCGGTAGGGCCGTCACGCGCTTGCCCCGCAAACTCTGGCTCATGGCTCGCGCGCTCTTGCGTCCGCTGCCGGCCGCGCCCGTCACCGACTCCCCCCTCGAAGAGACCGCGTTTTTGCTCACGCAGATCTCTCCAGCGAGCCCACGACGAGCCCTGCCAGACCGCGGCGCGCCGCTCACTCCACACGCCAGCGACGAAGTCTAAACGGGAGCATCGCCCGCACGAGGGGCAACCGCCAACGATCCAGATCTATGGACTCGTGCACAGCGTGATGGGTCCGACCTTCCAGCGTGGTCTCGATTAACTCCCGCGTATAAAATGGCGCGTCCTCGAAGGTGCGAACCACCCGGGCGTCCTGACCGACGTCCGTGCGGGTCTCCCGATTCACACCCCAAAATCCCCGCCCAAGCGGTCGCGCATCCAAGGTCTCTCCTCCGTAACGCCAGGTCCCATCCGCGTCGAAGACCATGGCCCGATCGTAGGCGGAGCCCCGCCGGGGCACCGCGTCGTAGAGGACCATTGCGGTCCCGTCGCCACTGTCCGACCTCGACCAATGCCACCGCGCGAAGCCGTCCGCGAGGGGCTCTTCGCCATAGTTACTGTCGAGGTAGGCCGAGCCCGAGAACCGCAGTTGCGGTTGATCAAACTGCACCTTGGCGGTGGCGACCGGAGCGATGGGCCACCAGCGGTGACGCCCGTCCGGATCGATGGCGAAAGAGACGCGAGGCGACGCCTCAAACGACACGCGAATGGAGCCTTGTACGCGTCGCGTGCTCCAGTAGGCCGCGGCGCGCTCGTCCACCTCGATCACAAGATCTCCACCCTCCCACCGCGCCTGACTGCGGCCCATGCAGAGCTTATCTTCACGCCGCTCGACGCCCCCGCGTCGATGCTCGCTGAACGCCCACCGTCGCTCGGTGGCGCCGTACACCGCCACGTTGACCGCGCAAAAATCTTCTGGGTGTGCGGTCTTGTCCCGCCTTAGAGCCGCCGCATAAAACGGCGAGAATACTGAGCCGACGAACAAGATAACCGTGAGGGCGTCTCGCCCGTCGTCCGAGACCACGTCGAGGTACCACCAAAGGTAGCCCCCGGGATCTACCTGCTGATCGAAGCGAGGTCCTTGCGAACTTCGTTCGCCGCGATGCGGCCCCCCATCGTGACCATCGGCACCCCCGCCCCCGGATGCACGCCCCCCCCCACCATGTACAGGCCCCGTACTTTCGTCCTCGCCGTGGGCCGCGAGAACGGCGCCAACGTGCGGTGTGTCGCCGCCCCATACAGCGCCCCTCCCGTCTCGGGAAACAGCTCGTGAAACTGGGTTGGTGTGGTCACCGCCGACGCCTCGTCGTGAAGTTCGAAGCCGCAGCGGGAGAGGAGACGTGTCGCGTTGTCTTTGCATTGGTTCACCACCTGATCATCGAAGCGCGCTTGATCTCCGTCGGCAGGCGCGTTGATCAACACGAAGATTCGCTCTCGCGCGCTGATGGATGCCCCCGCGAAGGGACCCCTGTCTTGGGCACAAATGTACACGGTCGGAGATGCGGGGACCTCTCGAGCGCCCACCAGCGCGTCGAACTCTGCCGGATAGTCGTCCGAGAAAAACACGTTGTGATACTCGAGCTCCATCCCCGCCGGACGGGCGACGCTGCACCACGTGATCGCCGAGAGGGATCGCGCGCGCGCGGGCATGGGTCGCCCCGCGCGGATCGCAGCAGCGCCGAGACGGCCCGCCGACAAGGCCGCGGGGTCCACGTTGCTGACCACCGCGTCCGCCGCGAGGACCTGGCCCGATTCGAGCACAACCCCGGTCGCGCGGCCTCCCTCGCAGCGAATCTCTTGCACGTGGGTGGACGTTCGTATCTCCACGCCAAGCCGCACGGCCAGCGCCTCGACCGCCTCAGCCAAGGCCCGCATGCCCCCCTTGGCCGTCCACACGCCGAGCTTCTCCGCGTGCGCGATGAGGTTCAACGTCGCCGGCGCAGAGAAGGGTGACGAACCGTAGTAGGTCGCATACCGACCAAAAAGCTGCCGCAAGCGCGGGTCGGGGAAAAACTCTCCAAGAGCGGCCCACATATTACGTCGCCAATCGAGGCGCCGAATGGAAGCCGGTCCCCGCATCCCGATGGTCCAAGCCGCGCGCAGCAAACTCGGCTTCGAGGCGCGCATCACCGGATGCTCCACCTCGTCGTAGAGCCCCTGGGCGTACGCGACAAAGCGGCGATAGCCCTCGGCTGCGGCGCCCCCAAACACCTCCGCGACCTCGTGCTCGGCGCGCTCCCCTTCCGCGAAGAGGTCAAATTGTGTCCCATCGGGCCAAGCGTGACGCGCGAGGATTTCAAGCGGCGCGAGCTCCACGTGGTCCGAGAGGTGATCTCCAGCACAAGCAAAGAGGTCCTCGAACACGTCCTTCATCGTGATGACCGTGGGTCCAGCGTCAAAGCTCCGATCCTCCACGCGCACATGTCGAACCTTGCCGCCCACGGCGGCTGCACGCTCCAAGAGCGTGACCTGAAGCCCTCCAGCCGCGAGATTGACCGCCGCCGACAGGCCTCCCATGCCTCCCCCGACGACGACCACATGAGGCGTCGTATGCGCGGTCTTGTACGTGCTTCGCACCAGGCGCACTTTAGCACTCCATTTCACCGTGGAAGGAACATTGACAACGGGTGCACCTGCGCCAAACTTGCGGCGATGGCGTCACATCCGCTTCTGGAATCGAGATTGAAAGACGACCTGGAAACCATCTCCGGAGGGCGAAGCGTGCCTCCACGCCTTGGAGAAGCCATGCGGCACGCCTGCTTCGGGGGCGGGGCTCGCTTGAGGCCCTTGCTGTGCCACGCCGTGAATCTCGCGTGTGGTGGGGCGAAAGAACACGCGCACGCGCCGGCCAGCGCCATTGAGTTTTTGCATTGCGCCTCGCTGGTGCACGACGACCTTCCTTGTTTTGACGACGCGGCTGAACGTCGCGGCCGACCTTCGGTCCACGCGGCCTACGGAGAACCGCTGGCGGTCCTCACGGGCGACGCCCTCATCGTCGGCGCCTTTCAAATGCTGACGACCGAGAGCGTGAGCCCCGCGCACCTCCCCACCCTGCTGCGTTGCGTGTCCGATGCGGTCAGCGCGAGCCGGGGCATCATCGGGGGGCAAGCGTGGGAATGCGAGCCGTCTGTGGCGCTGGCTCGCTACCACCGGGCGAAGACGGGCGCGCTCTTTGAGGCTGCGGCGCGCTGCGGCGCGATCGTGTCGAATCAACCCGAAGATCGATGGGCCGAGTTCGGAGCGCTGATCGGCGAGGCGTACCAGGTCGCGGACGACCTGCATGACGCTCTCGAGGTGCGAGGCAT
>CALKDV010000225.1 GCA_938084085.1 uncultured Nannocystaceae bacterium | reverse complement strand
CATGGGAGACGGAGATGGAGACGGTGACACCACGACGACCATGGGAGACGGAGATGGAGACGGCGACACCACGACGACCATGGGAGATGGAGATGGAGACGGCGACACCACGACGACCATGGGAGACGGAGATGGAGACGGAGATGGAGATGGAGATGGAGATGGAGACGGATGCCCGTCGCCCGGACAGGCGGAGTGTTCCGGTGTGTGTGTGGACGTGGGGACGGGAACCCGCGATGTTCATCAGACCGTCAGCGACACCGAGGTGTCGACCAGTCTCTTTGGTCAGCGCTTCGTGGCGGGCTCCACTGGATTTTTGAGCGCGGTGGCCGTGCGGGAGATGCTCGACGCCGGCGGCGGTACGGCGACGATGAGTCTGCATCTCGGGGGCCTTTGCGGGAACCCCTCCGACGCGTGCGACGTGGCCGTGGCTACGCAGTCTGTCACCCTCAGCGTGGGGACCAACCTGTTCACATTTGACGAGCCCCAGTTTGTGCTGGCCGGCTCAAGCTACGTGGTTCGGTTGGAGACCTCGGCCCCCGTCTCCATGCGGGTCGCGACCAATGATCCCTACGCCGCTGGCGCGCGGCTCGGAGGAGATCCTGCGGAGGATCTTAGTTTCGCCACCTACATCTGGGCGTGCGGCGGAGACGACTGCGCCAACGTTGCGGACTGCTCGGGCAACGGCGAGTGCACCGGACCCGACACCTGCTCTTGCGATCCCGGCTGGTCCCCGTCGACTTGCGAGACCCCGATCTGCACGGTGTCCTGCGAAAACGGCGGCGTGTGCAGCGGGCCCGACACCTGCGACTGCGCGGGCACGGGCTACGAGGGCGCGACCTGTGAGACCCCCACGTGCACGGTGCCGTGCGCAAACGGAGGCGTGTGCAGCGGCCCTGACACCTGTGATTGTACGGCGGCGGTGGGCTACACCGGGGCGACCTGCGAGACCCCGGAGTGTGCGACCCCGTGCGCGAACGGAGGCGTGTGCTCGGCACCGGACACCTGCGATTGCACGGGCACGGGCTACGAAGGCGCGACCTGTGAGACCCCCGCCTGCAGCACTCCGTGCGCAAACGGAGGCGTGTGCAGCGGTCCCGACACCTGCGATTGTACGGCGGCCGTGGGCTACACCGGGGCGACCTGTGAGACCCCAGAGTGCAGCACGCCTTGCGAAAATGGAGGCGTCTGTTCGGCGCCCGACACCTGCGACTGCGTGGGGACCGGGTATGAAGGACCGACCTGCGGCGACGCGACCTGTGTATTCTTCCCTTGCCAAAATGGGGGTGAGTGCACCGCACCGGAGGTGTGTGATTGCACCAACGCCGTCGGCTACGACGGGGTGACCTGCGAGGATCCCGTGTGCACCAACGCCTGCCAAAACGGCGGCGTGTGCTCGGCGCCCGACACCTGCGACTGCGCGGGCACGGGCTACGACGGTGCCACCTGCGACAACCCCATTTGCACGTTGACCTGCGAAAACGGCGGGGTGTGTGGCGGGCCGGACTCTTGTGACTGCGCGGGCACCGGCTACTCCGGGGCCGACTGTACGACCCCCGTGTGCACCAGCCCCTGCCAAAACGGCGGCGTGTGCTCGGCGCCCGACACCTGCGACTGCACCCCGACGACCGGCTACACCGGTGCGACCTGCGAGACCCCGGTGTGCGATCCGGCCTGCGGAGTAGGCGGGACCTGCACCGCCCCCGATGTGTGCACCTGTGACCTGGGATATTACGGTGCGACCTGTGAGGCCACCACGTGTGGAGATTCGATTCAGGCGGGCACGGAAACCTGCGACGAAGGTGCCAGCACCGCCATCTGCGACGGTGACTGCACGGCCGTTGAGTGTGGGGACACTTTTCTTAACACTGTGACCGAGGAGTGCGAATCCTCTGGGGTCGACACCGCTCTATGCAACGGCGGGACGTGCGAGACCTCCTCGTGCGGCGACGGCTACCCCAACGCCGCGGACGGTGAGGCCTGCGACGACGGCAACGCCGACAACACCGACACCTGCACCAACACGTGCACCGCGCCGGCCTGCGGCGACGGGTGGGTGCAGGCCGGCGAGGACTGCGACGGCGACGGCGCGGGCATCGGCGGGGAGACGGCCCTGTGCAACGTCGACTGCACCCTCGCGGTGTGCGGCGACAACAAGGTGAATACCAGCGCGGGCGAGACCTGCGAATCCTCTGGGGTCGACACCGCTCTATGCAACGGCAACACCGCCGGGTTGGCGTCGTGCCGGGCGCCAAGCTGCGGCGACGGGTACGCCAACGGCGCCTACACGCCACCCGGAGGGAGCCCAGAGTCGTGCGATACGAGCGGGAACTCGCAGACCTGCAACGGGGCTGCCGCGGGAGCTGTGGCATGTCAGGTGCCGAGCTGCGGAGATGGTTACGCCAACGACCAATACACACCCCCTGGCGGAAGCCCGGAGTCGTGTGACACGAGCGGAAACTCGCAGACCTGCAACGGGGTTGCCGCGGGAGCCGTGGCATGTCAGGTGTCGAGCTGCGGAGACGGCTACGTCAACAGCGCGTCCACCCCTCTTGGCGCGCTCGGCGTCGAGACGTGCGATGACAGCGGGGACTCGGCCACGTGCAACGGCTTCGACGCTGCCAACCCCGACTACGCGTGCCAGCCGGCGACCTGCGGCGACGCGTATGTCAACGCCA
>CALKDV010000224.1 GCA_938084085.1 uncultured Nannocystaceae bacterium | reverse complement strand
CATGAATGGCGCGGCCCTCCTCGCTCGCCATGCCCATCCCCATCAGCGCTCGTCCTTGGTCGTGCATGATGGTGCGGACGTCCGCGAAGTCGACGTTGATAAGACCAGGGACCGTGATGAGGTCCGAGACTCCTTGCGTCGCGTGCAACAGCACCTCGTCGGCGATCCCGAAGGCGTCTGTCATGGAAGTGTTGGGCGACGCCACCTGAAGCAAGCGATCGTTCGGGATCGTGATGAGCGTGTCCACCGCCTCCTCCAGTTTGAGGATGCCTTCATCCGCAAACTTCATGCGGCGGCGCCCCTCGAAGCCGAATGGCTTGGTGACGACGCCGACGGTCAAAGCGCCGGCCTCTCGCGCGACCTGGGCGATGACGGGCGCGGCGCCGGTGCCGGTGCCGCCTCCCATCCCGGCGGTCACGAAGATCATGTCGGCGCCGCGGATGGCCTCGCTGATCTCGTCGACGCTCTCGAGGGCAGCCTCGCGACCGCGCTCGGGATTGGCGCCCGCGCCGAGGCCCTTGGTGATTTTGCTCCCGAGCTGGATCTTATGGACGGCGCTGTTGTTGGCCAACGCTTGCACGTCGGTGTTGGCAGCGATGAAATCCACGCCGGGAAGTTTGGAAGCGATCATGGTGTTGAGCGCGTTGCCACCGGCACCGCCAACGCCGATAACCTTGATGCGAGCTTGGTCTGCGTAGTGATCTTCGAGTTCAAAATGAGCCATGGGTTTTCCTTTGGGGGTCCGTACATTCTGAGTACCGAGCCTTGTGGCTCCGGACAAAAAACTGAACTTATCCACAGCGCTGGGCATACGCGCCCGTAAATTCTCAGCTTTTCTGGCTCTAATCGCGATGAAGGGTTCTCTCTAACCACCCTAAACTGCCCGTTTTTTCGTGGCTCACGAGCTCCGACATGAGCGGGGCAACGAACCCCTCGATGGCGGTGATTTCCTCGCCGAATCTCCCCAGGTTCGCGAGAAATTGGAAAAAAAATCCACACGTCCCGGCGAACCGCAAGATCTTGCCTCGGCCGCCAGCCTGGACAGGCGGTGTCCTACAACCGTTCTTCTTCCAGGGTGCACGCGCGGGTGCTCGCCTCGCCACGGGTGCCCGGGCCGAGAATGCTTCGAGTAGACCCTTCCCACGCTGCCAACGTCGCCCCCGAACGCAGCTGTGGGTTGGTCCCTACCCGCAAGGAATCACCCGTCTTTTTGAGGCGCCCGACCTACGATGTCGTCGCGCAGCGCCCCACGCATGGCGGCGAGCACGGCTGGCTTGGCTGGGACGAGCGCTTCCACGCCGAGCCAGCGCTCGAGCGCGCAAAACCCTTGTCCGACGAGCATCTCTTGACCGTCGCACGCGGGCACATTCGCCTCCTGCGCCGCGCAGAAGAGGCTACGTGGTCCGGCGGGCACGACCAGATCAAAGACCGCGTGTGCGTCGCCAAGGTTGAACGAGGCGAGCGAGACAGGAAAGTCCGCCTCCACCCCGTGCAACCCCACCGGCGTCGCCTGAACCACGACCGCGCCCGCGCAGTTGGCGTCCCAGGCCTGCCACTCCACCCGCCGCACCTGCTCCGCCGCGTGCGGGTGTGGCCAACCGCTGTCCCGCAGCCGCGTGGCGTCCCGCGTGACCCATGTGACATCCGTGGTGCCGGGCCGCTGACACAAGGCGGCGACCACCGCCCGTGCCGCGCCGCCCCCCCCGAGCAAGACGACCGGTGCGTCGTCTTGAGCCGCGGGCGCGCGCTCGATCAGCGCGTCGAACGCCCGACCGAACCCCTCCACATCGGTATTGAATCCCCCCCAGCCGTCGACGGTCCGGACCACCGTGTTCACCGCGCCCACCTGGGCTGCCCCAGGATCGACCCGATCGAGCAGCGGCACGATGCTCCTCTTGTGAGGGACGGTCACGTTGAAGCCGGTGAGCCCGGCTGCCGCCGCCTCCGTCGCGACGAAGGAGTCCAAGTCGGCGGGGGGCACACGGATCGCGCGATAGCTCGCGTGGGAGAGACCAAGCGTTCGAAAGGCCGCCGCGTGCATCAACGGAGACCGGGAGTGCGCGATGGGATCACCAATCACCGCGAAGGAGAACGCGCTCACGGGTCCTCTCTTCGAGCCACTGTCGCGTCGAGCTGCCCGTCTGCGAGGCGCACGGTGAGCGCGTCCCCGGCGGTGACCTGCTCTGCGCGACGAACGAGAACCCCCTCAGGGCCCGTCACCAGCGCGTATCCGCGGGCCAGCACCGCGAGAGGCGACATGGCGTCGAGCTTGGCCATCGCGGAGGTCATTCGGAGTCGCCGGCGCTGGCACGCCTCGCGGCCGGCACGGACCAGCCGGGCCTCCAGCGCCCTCAAGCGCTCCTGGTCGCCCCGCAAGCGGCGCGCGGGGTGGGTCGCTGCGAGCCGACGCTCGCTCCCCTGAAGATGACTCCGACGCGCGTCCAAGGCTGAGGACAGCGAGGCTCGCGAGCGATCCACCGCGCGGTCAATCCGCTGACGCTGAGCGACCAAGAGCGCCCGCCCCGCCCGCTCAAGCCGATACGAGGCGCGATCCAGCTGACGTCGCGGCTCCATGGTTTGGCGCTGCATGCACCGCTCAAGTCGTTCCCGGCGGTGGCGCAGCCGCGACAGCACCGACGTGAGGTCGGGGACCACCAACTCCGCGCCTTGGCTCGGCGTAGCCGCGCGAACGTCCGCGACAAGATCGCAGATCGAGATGTCCACCTCATGTCCGATGGCCGCGACCACGGGCACGGGGCACGCGGCCAGGGCCCGCGCGAGCGCCTCGTCGTTGAACGCCGACAGGTCATCCGCCGATCCGCCCCCCCGCCCGAGGATCACCACGTCCACATCGGGGACGAGGACGACCCGCCGGAGCGCCTCGATGAGCTCACCCGGGGCCCCGTCGCCTTGAACCCGGGCGTGGCTGAGCACGTACCGCATGGGACATCGGCCGCGCCCCACCTCCAAAATGTCGTGCAGGGCGGCCCCTCCCGCCGAGGTCACCAGCCCGATCTTTCGAGGCCACGCCGGCAGCGCCCGCTTCCGATCCTCGAGAAAGAGCCCCTCTTCGTGGAGTTTTTTCTTCAGGCGCTCGAACTCGAGGGCTCGGGCACCGGCCCCCGCAGGCTCCGCGTGTTGGGCGTAAAACTGAAAGCGACCGCTGCGCGCGTAAATCCCGAGGGCCCCGCGCAACAACAGCTCTTGGCCCTCCTCCATCGAAAATCTCAGCCGCTGCACCTGGGAGCGCCACATGGCCACGGACAGCGAGCTTTGCTTATCGACGAGGTTAAAGTAGGCATGCCCCGTCCCGGCGATCTTGAGGCCCGACACCTCCCCTTGGACCCACACGTTGCCAAATTTCGCCTCGAGGGTCGCGTGGGCGCCGCGAACGAGTTTGGAGACCGTGTGCACCTCCCGACGCGGCCCATCATCCAAGGGAGCGTCTCCAACGACGGGCCGGCGGCCAAAGGGGATCTTGATCTGCGACAT
>CALKDV010000223.1 GCA_938084085.1 uncultured Nannocystaceae bacterium | reverse complement strand
ATGCTCGCTGGCCGTCGAGTCGGACCTCCATTTTGCGGCGGTCCTCAGCCGTGCCGAGGGGCGCGCGGATATGAACACGAACCGTTGGAGGCGTTCGATGAACAAGAAACTCCGTGAGTGGGGCGACGAGGGCGAGCGTCTCGCTTGCGAGGTCCGCGCGCTGGGGCCGGAGCCACGCCTCGTACGCTTGATCAGGCAGCGCAGGAGGCCAGCTGTCTTCGGTTGGGCCACGGACTGCACATGCGGCGAGATATTGCTTGGCCACACGTCCTGAGGAGAAGAGATCGCGCCCCAGGTTCCACGCCGCTCGTGTCCGGGCGAAGGCGACCACGCCGGAGGTCCCGAAATCGAGGCGGTGGATCGCACCACCTTCACGGCGAGCATCGCTCGCGTCGGCGCATTCGGGGTGCGCGGCCCTCACGAAGTCAGCGAGGCTGGCGGGCTCATCCGGGCGGAAGCGATGGGTGTGGACGTCCGCCGGCTTCAACGCGTAGACGAAGCGATCCGTGACCTCAAGGATCTCCGCCCCCTCCACGGTTCGAGACCCCACATTCACACAAATCGCCAGCAGCTGACCCTCTTGCACGCGGGTCGAGGGGGGCTGCTTTAACCCATCGAGATGAACCTTGCCTTCGAGCGCGAGCCGGCGCGCCATGCGACGAGAGATGGATGGAAACCGGCGTCCCACCACAACGTCGAGACGCGCGCCCGCGTCTTCGGCGAGGGCGACACGTCTCAATGATTCGTCTAGAGAGTTCATGGTTTTGTGAGGTAAATCCACAGGGGGGTGTGCGCGGGGATGTCCTCGGTCCCCGCGGGCACACGGATCATTCCGTCGACGCCTGTGAGAGACGAGAGGTTACCCGACGCTTGTTGAGGGAGCGGATGCGCGAGCCCGTCACGAATGATCGCGCGCATGAAATGGTCTCGAGTGTGTAGTGGCGACAGCTGCGCGGCCACCGGGACCTGCAGCCGAAGCCGAGGACAGCGCGCGTTGGGGATGCCCGCCATGAATCGCAGGGCTGGACGGGCGAGGAGTTCAAAGGTCGCCCACGAGCTTGCGGGGTTGCCAGGGAGCGCACAGATCAAGGAATCCCCCATGCACGCGATGGTGACGGGGCGACCGGGCCGCATGCGAACGCGGCGAAAGAGCACCGCGGCCCCGCACTCTTGGAGGCCTGCGTGGATGTGGTCGTGGTCTCCTACGGAGACGCCGCCTGAGGTGAGGATAAGATTCGCTTCGCTCGCAGCGTGGAGCGCCGTGACCAGGGGGGCCGACTCGTCGGGGACCACCACGTTGGTCGTGACCTCACCGCCCGCCGTGATCGCCTGGTGCGCGAGCATTGGCCCGTTCGAGGAACGTACGGCGCCCTCGCGGTATGGTTCGGCGGGCGCGAGCAGCTCGTCACCGGTGGAAATAATGGCGACGGATGGCCGCTTGAACACGGGGACAGCGGATCTCTCCAAGGCGATCAACATCGCGAGTTCAGCGGGGCCGAGTTCGGAGCCGCGGGGCAGTCGGAGGCTCCCCGCGTCCCAGTCACTCCCCGCGGTCCGGATGAATCGGCCGGGGCGAAGCACCGCGGGGTCAGCGATGAAGATGTCATCGCCCTCTCGGCGGGCGTCCTCTTGAGCGACGACCACCGTGGCATCAGGCGGGACGACCGCGCCCGTCGAAATCCGCACGGCGTCGCCCACACCGAGCCCGGCCTCGAAGAGGCGACCGGCGGCGCTCTCGCCGACCACCGCGAACCTTCGCGGGGAGGGGGGAGCGTCGCCGGGGCAAATCGCGTAGCCATCCATGACCGATCGTGCCTCCCTCGGGGAGGAGTGGGGGGCGATGATGTCCTCCGCGAGCACCCTCCCGCGCGCTTCATCGAGGGACACGTGGACCAGCTGTCGCTCGAAGGAGCGCGCGAGATGACCCAGGATTGTCTCGCACGCCTCGTCTACCTCGAGGTCGTCAAAGGCCGGCATCTTTGGAGCTTAGGGCAAGTCTGGGCCGGCGTCTGTTGCGGCGGAATTCTGCGGTGTTTTGGCTGCCTTCGGAGCGCTGCCTGGGGTGCGACCTGGAACGCGCGCGGTGGTAGGTGTGGTCGCAGGTCGGGTCTCGGGGACGGGCTCGGTGTCCCCCGCGCCTGGCGACGTGAGCTGACTTAGCGCGGCAAGCTCGCGGGTGAGCGAGGTCGTTTTGGGCGGGCCTGCTGGGCGTGTCCCGCTCCGCTTTTTTGGCGGCACGTACAAGATAATGGACTCTCCTCGCTTCAGGTCGTGGCCTCGAGAGATTCCGTTGATGCGGCAAATAGACCCCACGGAGAGACCAAACCGTCGCGCGACTCGCTTCAGGGAATCTCCCTTCTTCGCGACATAGGAGCGCCGCTCAAGCTCGCGTTGAGCCAGCTCTCCTTCGAGGTGTTCTCTCGAGCCCCGCAGTACGAGCCGCACGTCGTTTGGGGCGAGCGCCGCCACGCCCGCCTCCTCAGGCACGAAGTCTTTGTCAACCACCACCTGGAGCCACATCCCTTGGAGGACTCGGGCTTCCGGATCGAGATCATTCCAGGCCACGATGTCTCGCCACCGGGTTCCTGTGGCCGTGCTCAAAGAGCGCGGGGTGGAAGACTGGGTTGCGCGTATGAGCACAATCTTCTTCCCGGCTGGAATGGCGACGCTCGGGACCGCGACGAGGGGAGGCGCTTTGGCCTCTGGCGTTTTTTCGCTCGCCCCCTCGGGGAGCGCGTCTCTTCGAGGGACCACCAGCAGCAAGCCCTGGGTGATCTCAGCGCCGTCTTGAACCGCGTTCATGCGCCGGAGCGCCGCTTCGGTCATCGCGTAGCGCGCGGCGATGTCCGTGAGGGACTGGCCCTCTTTGACCCGATGCGTCGTGAACGGCTGGGCGTTCACGTCGAGGGCGGCGCCGAGGCCGTCGACTCGTTCCGCGGCTGATGTTGGTATGCGGGCGAGTCGGGGTTCTCCGTCCGGCGGGATCCTGCCGCGGATGAAGCGGGCGTTGAGCTCCTTCATCACCTTGCGATCTACGTCGAGGGCCTTCGCGACGTCGGAGAGACGTGTGCCCGGCGCCAGTCGAACGGACATAAACCGCGCGGGATCCATGCGAGGGACGCTGTCCCCCTCAAGTCCAAAGGCGTCGAGGTTGGCGCCGACGATCGCCGCCGCCATGATCTTGGGGACGTAGTTTGTTGTGGCGTGAGGCAGCCCGCTCTCAATCTCGCAAAGCGCCCAGAAGTTGTTTGTGTTGTAGCGGCGAATGGACTTGATCACGAGGCCGTAGCCGGCGTTGTAGGCGGCCAGCGCGAGCTCCCAAGATCCAAAGCGCGCCTTGAGGTCCTTGAGGTACGCGGCCGCGGCCCACGTCTCCCGCTCGAAGTCGTAGCGGTCATCCTCCCAGTAGCCGCTCGAGAGTCCGTACACTCTCCCGGTGGCCTCCATGAACTGCCACATCCCGGCCGCGCCCACTCGAGACCGGGCCGTGGGGTCGAAACCACTCTCTGCGAGCGCGACGTAGATGAGGCTTTGCGGGGCGCCCATCTCCTCGAGGATCGGCGCGATCATGGCCTCATATCGGTGCTTCCGTTTGAACCAGGCGCGCATCATGCTCCGGCCGCGCGGGTCGTCTCGAAAGAACCGCAGGTACTCGACGGTTTTCGCGTTCCAACGCACGGGCATATCTGGCAGCGCGAGCTGCCTCATCCACTCGTCGGCGGGTGCATCTAGAATTGTTTTGGACAGGGTGCGTCCCTCGGGGAACGCGGCGTCTTCGAAGGCGCGGAGGGTGGCCTGTTCTTCCGGGAAGGCGTGACGCTCGGGGGCGGCGTAGGCGGCGTGCACGGTGCTCGGCCGGTTCGAGCGCACCCGCGCCCGTCGCGAGGCGTCTGGAATCATCATGGCGCCGTCGGCCCCCTGGGACGTCGCTTCGTGGGGGCTCGCGGGGCCAGCCGCGCTCGCGTCCGTTCCCAGCGCCAGCAGCGACAGGAGCGCGATTGGCGCGATTTTTCGGTAGGTGTTTCCCACGGTCGGAAGGCGGAGCGGTTCGTGCTCCCGGCAAAGGTACCGCGAAGGGCGGGGCTTCGAGTAAAAAGCTAGCAAAGTGTCAGCGATCAGACTACTTTCACGGCCAATGCTCCTCGGAATTCCCAGTGGTGTCGAAATTGCCATCGTGGTTTTGATCCTGCTGATTCTCTTTGGGCCCAGCAAGCTTCCTCAGCTCGGATCGAGCGTCGGGAAGATGTTGCGTGGATTCAAAAAAGAGATGCGATCCATCTCAGAGGACCAACAAGCTAGCGAGTCGGCTGAAGTTGACGTGACGCCCGCGGATCCGCCGTCCTCCGACGCATAAGCGAAGCCGGAGCGCGCTCCGCAGCGGCTAGCTGCGGGGACTGAGGCGTCGCTGGAGGGCCGCGATCACACGGAGCGGTAGTTGTGGATCTCGGCTCAACTCGGCGACTTCTTGGCTGGGGAGCAGCCCCACGAGACGCACCGCGACCGCCTCTGGAATCCTTGGGTTCAAGAGCAGGGCGCGGCGGATGCGGGGTCGGGTCTTCCAGCGGCGATGCGCCAACACGAGCATCAGCGCATCGCCGCTCGCGCGACGCGAGGTGGCG
>CALKDV010000222.1 GCA_938084085.1 uncultured Nannocystaceae bacterium | reverse complement strand
AAAAGGAGAGGAGTTTTGGCATTCAGTGTACCGGATCGCCTGGGGAAGTCAGGGCAATGGTTGGCGCGTGGAGGTCTGGTATTTGCGGGGCATCCGCCGAGTTCGGGATCGAGTGGACTCGGCTCACTCCTCGATCACGTCCAGAAATAGCTGGGCGAGGGCGAGGTGGCCGGTGCCGGTGGGGTGGATGCAGGTGAGGTCGAAGTAGGCGGGCTCGCCTGGACCCCGGTGGCACACGGTGTTCGGGTCGTCGCGCCGGAAGCCGCGCCCACAAAACTCTTCGAGCATGAGCACGAGGTCGCTGCCGGTCTCGTAGGCGATGTGGGCGTACTGTTCGTTGGCGTACACCGCCATCTCCATGAGCAGGGCGGGGTCCATCCAGTTCTCGTCGAAGCCCGCGGTGCCTGCGGCGGGGCAGGAGAGCAGGTCAGCGGTGCCGTCGGTGTACTCGTAGATATTGGCGAAGACCACGAAGACCTCGCCGGTGAGGTTGAGGGGATCCTTGAGCCACGCCACCGCGTCGCGTTTGTAATGCACGAACTGCTCCACGTCGGCCCACAGCTCCTCTGGGGGCTTGGGTGAGCCGCCGATGCCGTCCCCGGCGAGGCGGGAGACGTCGTTGCCCCCCATGGTCATGACCACGAGGGTGTTGAGATCACGTTTCTCCGGGGGGAAGCACTTGTCGATCTGGTCGCCACCCATCAAGAAGTCGTCGGTGCGGGCGCCCCACTTGGCGCAGCTGGAGAAGTCTCCCGCGTCCTGCACGATGGAGGTGCCGTTGAAGGGGTCCGCCGTCTTCCACAGCCCCCCAGGAGGCGCGAGCCCGAATTGGGTGGCGAGGGCGTCGGCGACCACAGAGCGGTAGTAGTCCGGGACCTCGGTGGGAGGCGTCCCGACGGTCACCGAGTCCCCCAAGAACACCACCCGCTCGATGTCGAAGATGTCTTGGTTGTTGGTGCCGTGGCAGTGGCTCCCGATCTCGAACACGAGATCGGGATCGCCGTCGTTGAGGGCGGCCTGCTCCAGCGCGTCGTAGTCGGGGCCCGGGGGGATCCCGTTGGCGTAGACCCCCTCGAAGCAGCGGCACGCCACGGTGTCCGCGTCCACGCCATCGCAGTCGAGCCCGTCGCCGTCGCCGTCGCCGTCGCCGTCACCGTCACCGTCGCCGGTCGATGAATCGCTGTCACCGGTCGAGGTGTCGCCGTCACCGCCATCGTCGGTCGAGGTGTCGCCGCTGCTTTCCTCGTCGCCGGCTTCGCTCATGGTCCCGGAGGCACCGGTCGCGTCGGCGTCGTCCGCGGCGTCTGTCGTGTCGTAGAGCGCCGTGGTGGAGGCGTCTCCCTCCGACGACCCCTCAAGTCCCTCTGACGCGCACGCGGCCACAATGCTTAAGGAGAGGCACGCGGTCGTCCGCGTGCGGCTGCGTATCCATGCCATGGAACATCCTAGCAAAAGACGGCAGCGCTAGAGGGGCTGGACGGTCGAGGATGCGCGGCTCACACGGCGGGCTGGCAGCGTGGGCACCAAAACAACCGACGACTGGAGAAGTCGGCCTCGGAGATCGTGGCGCCGCACGCTCTGCATGGCTGCTTGACCCTTCGAAACACCGCGTGGCGGTATTCTCCTCGACGCTGCCCGTCCTTTTTGTTGCGCTTCACGCGGCGTGGCTCATCGGTGACGCCTCCCGTTGCGTAGGCTCGGCGCGTGATCTCGACCAACTTTTGCGCGAGTTTGCGCCGGGTGTTTCCATCCAAGGCCCTGGGCTTCGCGCATGGGTGTACGCCTGCGAAGAAGAGAATCTCGGAGCGCAGATAGTTACCAATGCCGGCAGCGAAGGACTGCTCAAGAAGCAGGGTTCCGACCTGGCGCCCTGAAAACGCGGGGTCGCGC
Organism: uncultured Nannocystaceae bacterium; assembly: GCA_938084085.1. Taxonomy (GTDB): domain Bacteria; phylum Myxococcota_A; class Polyangia; order Nannocystales; family Nannocystaceae; genus JAAZXR01. Next base: position 1,950 of record CALKDV010000222.1, on the reverse strand, counting down.
AGTCGCTTGGAGAACGTGGTGACGTCGACGTCGTCGTGGAGGGGATCGGGGCCGAGGCGCGAGATGAACGGGTGATCTCTAACGTCTTCGCGACGCAGCACCTCGATGGTTGAGGCCGAGTAGAGCAGCGCGTCGCGGTGGTCCGTTCGCACCGCAAATCGGAGCTGGCGGTTGGTCGCAGGGTCCTGGTCTGGCCGCACCGTGTACCACTTCCCGTAGAGTTGGTTGTGCGAGTACACCGAGAGCCCGTGGTCGAAGTGGGTCACCATGGCCTTGCCAAACGTCTGAACCTCTTCGACTCGCGCGCGTTCCATGGCGCGCGCGTATTTGGAGAGGCCAGGGAGGCCAAAGAAGATCTGGCGTATGGGCCGTCCGACGATGGCAGCTTGGACTTTGTCCGCGGCGCGGCGAATCTCGGGGCCCTCTGGCACGCCGGCAGCCTGACACACCTTTTGCGTCTGGCGAGCGGAGGGGGCTAAATCGAGCGGCCAGCATGCTGGGTGTGCGTACGCAGAGGGGTGACAGCTTGCGACTCGACAGCGCGAGAGTCAGGTATGGCAAGATCTCGGATGTGGTCGGCGGCGCGTCGACCTGGGCGTGCACGATCGCACCGAGAGCTTGCGTCTCCTGCGCATATTGGGGCGCAGATGGAGGCGGTGTCACTCGACGACGAAAATCCGCACACTCGGATTATCAAAATTGGGACTCAAGATTGTGTGGACGTCGTTGCGGTAGATGCGACGGGCGCAGTCCTGAGCGTGGGAACAGCCTTGCGGGTTGCTTGGTGTGGCTCATTTTTGTTTGCCGCTGTTGAGAGGAGGTTGAATGACGGACACATCGACTCAATTCAGATCGATTCAAGGTCTGTGTTCGGTCCGTGCCTCGTCGCGTCTCTCCGCACGGATCTCGCGCGAGGCCTCGAACGTTGTAGGTTCGCCGTGAGGGGAGATGCCTGCCGGTTGCGTTTGTTCCCAGTGCCACGCAGATAGTGGTGTGCGCTCATTGTTACTTACGGGGTTGACGGCTCTTTCGTTCTTCGTTCTCGCCTCCTGTACAAGTGTAGGAGAGTCTGCGACAGGCTTTGGCGAAGACTCGGTGGGCACTGACATTGGTGCGACGAGCGACGATGCTGGCGTCACAAGCTCGGACACCGACACGGGGGAAGAAGATGACAGCACCAGTGGGTCTGACGACGGACAAACGGGTGATGGCCTCCCAGGGGATCCGTGTCTCGACGACAGCGACTGCATGGATTTCTGTTTTTTTCCTGACGGAGAGGCCGTTGGGGAGTGTGTGGAGGCCTGTTTTGGCAATGACTGTCCTGAAGATTTTGTGTGTCAAGAGGTTGAAACCGACAGCGGCCCGGTGGACTTGTGCGTACCCGCGCCCGAGACGTTCTGCAACGCGTGTGAGAGCAGCAATGACTGTGGTGACGACTCCGACTTCTGTGTGCCGCTCTCTGGTGGCAACTACTGCACCGTCTCGTGTGCACGGGACCCCTCCGTCTGTCCCGCGGGATTCACATGTGGCCTCATCGGCAACGTCGACGACGGCATCGTGTTGCAGCAGTGCATCCCAGATAACGGGATCTGCTGCATTGACGGCGACGGCGATGTTTATGGAGAGGGCGAGGGCTGCTTTGGACCCGACTGTGATGACGAGAACGCCACCGTTAATAGTTCGTCTCCGGAGATCTGCGACGGTCTCGACAACGACTGCGACGAGGTCGTCGACAACGACCCCACCGATTGCCTGGCGGCTGGCTGCGAGCTCGGGACCGTCGGATATTTCGACTACGGCGCTGAGATGTGCGCGGAGGACGGGTGCGTACAGTCAGAGACGGTTGAGTGCGGCTACTACACCTGCGCGGGGGGAGGCAGCGTGGGCGATGTGTGCGCCACGGCGTGCAACGGCGAGGATGACACCCTGTGCGTGCCCTTGGCCCACTGC
>CALKDV010000221.1 GCA_938084085.1 uncultured Nannocystaceae bacterium | reverse complement strand
AGATTCCGATCTACGAGCCCGGACTTGAGGAGCTCGTTCGGCGTGGGGTTCGTGCGGGCCGGCTGACATTTACGCTCAACTCGGCGGCAGCTGTCGCGGAGGCAGAGGCGATTTTTGTCTGCGTGGGGACACCACCCGCCGCAGACGGTGGGCCGGACATGACGTATGTGTTCAAGGCCGTGGAGGACATCGCTCGAACGATGGTGACTCCGAAGACGGTGGTGATGAAGTCAACCGTGCCCGTGGGGACGGCGAGTGAGGTTCGAGCCAGAATGGAGGCGCTGACGTCCGTGTCGTTCGAGGTGATCTCGAATCCTGAGTTCCTCAAGGAAGGCGCCGCCGTTCAAGATTTTCAGAAGCCAGACCGGGTCGTGATCGGGGCGCGGAGTGAAGAGGCTGCGGCTTCCATTCGGGAGCTCTACAGCCCGTTTATGCGCAAACGCGACCGTGTTTTGGTGATGGATAACACCAGCGCCGAACTCACGAAATACGGCTCTAATGCCCTGCTCGCCACCCGAATTAGTTTTATGAATGAGCTGGCGAACTTCGCGGATCGTGCTGGCGCGGACATCGCCCAGGTCAGGCTCGGGATGGGGTGCGACACCCGCATCGGTCCATCATTTCTGTTCCCAGGGGTGGGGTACGGAGGCTCATGTTTCCCCAAGGATGTGGATGGGCTCGCGTACACCGCGAAAAAACTCGGCATGGAGCTTGAGCTGCTCGCGGCGACGAACGCGGTCAATCGCAAGCAAAAAGAGGTGATGTTTCACAAGCTCACGACTCGCTTGGGAGATGACCTCAGCGGAACGACGATCGCCATTTGGGGTATCGCCTTCAAACCGAACACCGACGACATCCGCGAGGCGCCGGCCCTCACCTTGATCGAGAAGTTCTTGGGTGCGGGCGCGAAGGTCCGTGCCTTCGATCCCGAAGCCATGGACAACGCGCGTCGTGAACTCAAGGACACCGTGGAGCTGGTCGAACATCAATACGACGCGCTCAACGGCGCGGACGCCTTGGTCATCGTGACCGAGTGGAGCCAGTTCAGGCAGCTGGACTGGGACGAGGTCACCTCGCGCATGCGCGGCCGCCTGCTGTTTGATGGGCGCAACGTCCTCTCTCCTGAGGGCTGCGAGGCTGCGGGATTCGAGTACTACGGGATCGGGCGTGGGCGTCCGACGGCCGTGACGAGCCCCCGGTAAGGACATCGCTCGCGGTCCAGGGCCCTCAAAAGGGCGGCGGCGCGAAGAACTCGGCTGGGTCGCCAGTGGCGGGATGAACGAAGCGGAGACGCTCCGCGTGCAGCATCAGTCGATCGTTGCCGAGACCGTACAAGCGGTCGCCGACAATTGGCGCGTTGAGGCCGTCCGGATGGGCCGCGTGAACGCGCAGCTGATGGGTTCGCCCCGTCTTGGGAGTGAAGGCCACGCGCGTGTGGTCCGAGCCGCGCTCCAACACCTGCCAATGGGTGAGCGAAGGCTTTCCCTGCTGAGGATCGTGCTGCTGCCGCGGACGATCGGCGAGGTCCCGGCCGATGGGGAAGTCGATCACGCCCCGGTCGCCTTGGACCACCCCGTGGACCAGGGCGACGTACTCTTTTTGAATGGTTCGCGCCGCAAATTGGCGTTGAATATGGACGTAGGCTTCACGGTGTTTCGGTGCGATGAGCAGGCCGGAGGTGGCCAGGTCCAGCCTGTGCACCATGCGAGGCCAGGTGGGGTCTTCGAGCCCACAGCGCGCTTGCACCCGGCGCTCGACGCAGTCTTGGCGACTTGGGCCACGGCCCGGCACCGACAACATCCCGCTCGGCTTGCAGACGACGATCATGGCGTCGTCTTCAAAGATGGTCTCCGGTGCGTCGGCGGGCATGGCTTGGAGGCCGACGTCCGGTGGCGGCTCATAGACCAGGCCCTCGAGCATGAACGGGAGGATCGTCCCGCATCGACCTCGGCACGCGGGATAGAAGAGCCCGTGGTGGCGTCCGCCTGCGCGAGGGATGCCTCCCCACCAAAACTCTGCGAGTGCGAGGGGGGCCAGGCGGTGCTGGAGGGCGTAGCTCAAAAGTTTGGGCGCGGCGCAGTCGCCCGAACCGCCTGGTGGCGAGTGGGGATCGAACAACTCGCGAAGTCCCGCAGATTCGCCTCGGGCGTTGGGAAATCGATACAGCGCCTCGATCTGCCCATGGATGGCGCGAGAAAATTCGCGCTGGCGCTCTCGGGCGGTCGTCGCCGCGTGTTCGAGCGCGGCCGTCTGGCCGCGGGCTCCGCCCTGTCGTGCGTCCTCTCTTCGCGCGCGCGTGGCGGCGTCGAGGCGGGAGACCTCATCGCCGCCGTCGTCCCAGATGGCGTGGAAGGCGTCGGTGTCGAACACGGGGGGCACGAAGCCGTCCACGAGCCACCGCCGTCCCACGGTGCCGGCGAATCCGCGGAGATAGCCGACGCGATCCTCTGCGTCTCGTACCACCAGCACACCCATCATCTTACCGCCCAGGGGCCCCTGCCATCGCGCAGGCGCGAAGACCTCGTGATGCTCAAGCCACGCCTGCGTCTCCGTCGCCGCTCGCTCAGCCAGCGGGTGTGGGCGGCCGGCGCCGAAGGGGCTCGGGAGCACCGTTGGCAGGAGAGCGGTGACAGGAGGGGGCTTGAACGGGATGAACATTCGTCGCGTGGGGCTCGCCGAGCGATGGTGTCCGACGCGCGCGACGTTGGCAATCAACATCGCAGCGCGCGCCCACTCAGAGCAGAACCTGGACGCGTCACCTCTGTGAGTTTTCCGGCATCATCAGGCCTGGACGCCTGACCTGGCAGATCTGCGCGTTCAAGGTCATTTGACCCACGAATCTCCAACCTGGTCATCGGAGGTGGTACAAGTCTCCCGATGGGGTTCGCGCCAAAGAAGATCTACGACGCCATGATGGTGACCCAGCCATCTGTGATGTTTCGTCGGAATCGGAGCTTTTACTTCATGTACGACGGCGCCTGGTTGGTGCTGCTCGGCGGGATCATCGCGCTGATGCACGGGCTGGGATGGTCCGGTTTTGACGTGGGGTGGGGCTGGCACCTCGTGCCAATTCTTCTTGGGGCCTGTTACATCCAGGTTCTGTCGGGCGTGTTCATCCACAACTGTACCCACAGCAATTGGCCGCGAGCCATCAACCGGCTGGTGGGAGAGATTTGTGGAGTCATCGTGATGACGCGCTACGCGAGCTGGGAGATTCTTCATCGGCGGCATCACAAATACCCCGACGACAAAGAACACGATCCTCACTACGTTGGGCCGAGTTTCCTCAAGTTCCTGATGGAGACCATGCTCATCAACCTTGAGCGAAACCTTCAGCAGCAGTTCTTCGAGCTGTGGGGCGGGAAAACCCCTCAAAACTTACGCCGCGAGCAGCTTCGATCGGTGGTCAGCTTTGCCACGATGGTTGTGTTGTTTTACGCCTGGTACACGGCCCTTGGGGGACCGCTGTTCTTCGCGGTCTTCTTGCCGTCGGCGCTGACGGGCATCGTGCATGTGGCCCACTTCAACTGGGCGACTCACGACGCGACCAATGCCGACGGGGAGTTCAAACCCGTCAACCTCGACTCAGGGCTCTTCTGGCTGGGGAACCGAATCTGCTTCGGCCTGTACTATCACGCGAACCATCACAAGCGCGCCAACCTGTTCAATCCCATGAAGCTTGAACAGGCCGCTCGCCTGCCGGCGCAGTGATCCTCGAAGGGTTGGTCTTCGTCGGCGCGGGCGCCGGCCACCGCGCCGGCCGGCTCGGATGCGTATCGAGAGGACATCAGGCGCGGTAAATCTGAGGCCGCGGGGGCGTGGCTGACGGGAGAGCATCAGACGCCCGCTGTGCTTGCCGCATCTTCGCGCAGGGCGCATGATGGACCTTGTGGAGGACCTGTTCGCCGCGCGGACGATGATGGCGAGCACGCTCGCGTTTCATATCATCTTCGCCTGCGTCGGGATGTCGCTGCCGTGGTTCATGGTGGTCGCGCGTTGGCGGGAACTGGTCACCGGCGATCCTCTCTACGCTCGCTTGTCCGAGGCGTGGTCCAAGGGGGTCGCGATCTTCTTCGCGGTTGGCGCCGTGTCGGGGACCGTTTTATCGTTTCAACTCGGTCTGTTGTGGCCGGGCTTCATGCGTCACGCGGGAGCTGTGATCGGGATGCCGTTCTCATTCGAAGGCACCGCGTTCTTCGTCGAGGCCATCGCCCTCGGTCTGTTTTTGTACGGTCGAGACCGCCTGCGACCGCGGGT
>CALKDV010000220.1 GCA_938084085.1 uncultured Nannocystaceae bacterium | reverse complement strand
GAGCGGAGACACGTTGAGAGCCTTGGGGTACACGGTGATGCGCTCGCCAGCGGTGACGCGAACCGAGGTGACACGAACTCGGAGTTGATTGATGTAGACGCCGCCCGCTCGGATCAAGGCGCGCGCGCTCTCTGGGTCCATCTCAGGTACTCGGCGCGAGATCCAAAGTCGCAAGAGCATCCCCTCCTCCGAGGGGATCACTCGAAAACGGATTTTTTGCTCAGAGTCCGTGCGCATCAGGAGGTCTTGGAGCGAAGCGTCGTCGCGATCTCTCGAAGGACGTCTGCCGCAAGCGCGTAGTTATGTCCACAAAAATGACAGCGGACGTCGGTGAGCGGTTGTTCGTCTGCAAGGGACTCAAGATCGTCCGCGCCGAGGGTGGAGACCACGCGTCGCGCGTGGTCCTCGTCGCACGGGCAGTAAAACTGCACCGGGCTGCTGCTGTGTGTCTTGAGCGGGTGCCCGCCGTTCGCGAAGAGTGCGAGCTCATTCGCGGTTCGATCCTGGGCGAGCACGTCGCGTAAGGTGGCCTCCTCAAGTCGCGCCCGAATACTATCAAGACGCGAGGAGTCCGTGCCGGGGAGGATCTGGGCCATGATGCCAGCGCTCCGGCGGACCTCTCCGCGGCCGTCGAGGAGGGTCGCGCAGCGCACCACCGAGGGAAGCTGCTCGGAGGTGTTGAGGTAGTGCTCGACGTCCTCATCGATTTCGCCGGAGAGGAGATCCACCGTGCCTTGGTATTGCTGCTCTAGCCCGAGGTCGCGGGTTACAGTGAGGGAGCCGCTTGTCCCCACGGCGTGCGCGATGGAGGGGCGCACCCCGGTCATGGCGTGGTCCATAGGAGCCTCGTGTTCGGAGAGGCGCTGTTCGAGGCAGGCGCGTGCGCGTCCGTCCCCCCAGGCGTCGGCGATGAGCCGGCCGATGGGGCCGTCTGCCCGGATGTTGATCATGACGCGCTCGTGGCCCTCTTTCGCGATGGTCGCGAGCATGCAGCCTGTGGTGCAGAGTCTCGAGAGGACCCGCGCCTCCATCTCCTTCGCCTCGAGTCGGCGGCAGGCCTCACGAGACAAGGATGTCGTTACCACGGTCACAAAACGGACTGCGTGGTCTTCGGTCACCGCTCGAACGAGTGAGTCCATGAACAAAGTCTAGCAGCGAAACGTCTCTTTTCTGGTGCTCTTTCCGCTGTCATCCAGGATCCGAGCGTTCCACGCGGAAGGTCCATCGAGTATTCATGATGAAGTTCCACATGGTTGCGAGGCCGATCCCAGCCATCTGCGAGCCGTACTTGAACGCTCCTACCTCTGGCGGAGACGCGATCGTCCCGATGACTCTCTCGATCCCCGAGGTGTCACACACGGCGCGTTCGGCATGGGGTACGAGGGAGGTCGCGCATGCGATGAAATCGTTGAACCCGGCGAAGGTGGCCCATTGCAAGAAGGCCCCGAAGGCCGCGACGGTGTGGAATCGCAGCACCCGACTCCACACCCGGACCGTGGCCTCCACCCGATCGTGGAAGGTCCAGCGATCGTGGAGCCAGAAGTTCCACAAAATCGAGCCTTCGATGGCGACGGCCGAGGCCGCGTTGGGGTTGCCCACGGGGAGCCATCTCGTCAATACCCAGAGCAGGCCGAGATTGACGAGCACTCCGCTGAGTCCGACGAGGCCATAGCGGCCCATTCGAGCGACATTCCCGATATCTGGGGGAGCGCTGGGGTCCGCCGACGAGGCGGCTGGCGGTTTGTTCAGATTCGAGGAAGGCAACGCGGATGATGCTATACCGGGACAAGATGAACGGGGAGTCCGATTTGAGCTCCGGCGCGCGGTGTCCCCACTGTGGAGGCTCACACGCGCCCGAGGCGCTTGTCTGTCCGAACGCTGACGCGGTGCTCCCGCTGCAGGGGCGTCTGCTCGCCGGGAAGTTTCGCTTGCTCCACGAGCTCGGGGCTGGGGGCATGGGCGTGGTGTGGAGGGCACACCACGAGTTGGTGCACAAGGATGTCGCCATCAAAATTATGCGGCGCGAGTACGTGCGCGACGCGAAGGTGATGGAGCGCTTCCGGCGAGAGGCGACCGCCGCAGGCCGCATTGGAAACACTCACATCTGCGACATCCTCGATTTTGGTGAGAGTGAGATCGGCCCCTTCATGGTCATGGAGATGCTCGAGGGGGAGAGCCTCGAGTCTTTCTTCGATCGGCTCCGCACCCTCGACTCGGGGTTGATCGTGCTGATCGTTCGGCAGGCGCTCTTAGGTCTTGAGGCGGCCCATCGGGCGGGGATTGTGCATCGTGATCTCAAGCCGGAGAACATCTTCCTTCACGAGCCCCGACCGGGTCACCTGCTCGTCAAGTTAATGGATTTTGGGATCTCCAAGTTCAGCGAGGACTTGGGAGGCGGCAAGACCGGCCACGGCGTCTTGATGGGGACCCCGGAGTACATGTCGCCCGAGCAATTTGAAGGCGCCGCGAAGGTCGACGCGCTCACGGATATCTGGGCCATGGGCGTGCTGCTCTATCGGGGATTGACGGGGGTCATGCCCTTTCAAGGTCAGACCTTGGGGGAGCTGTTGATGCAGGTGACCTCGCATACGCCCAGGGCTCCGGCGGAGCTTGTGGAAAATCTCGACCCTGCCCTCTCGGAGATTGTGATGCGCTGTCTGTCCAGATCAGGCGGGGGGCGTCCTGCGTCGGCGCAGGTGCTGCACTCGTTGCTGGGTCCTCATGAGACGATGTCGCCCACGGTTGCCGCGGAGAGCATGACGGCCGTGTCGGCGCGATCGAAGGCCGCGAGCGAGGCGGCGGCAGCGTCCGCATCACCCCCCGTCGCGGGAGATGATGCGTCGGTTTTGGGGAGCGACGACTCGTGGAGTGGAGGCAGCGCGCTCGGGGCGGCGCTCAACGACGATGCGTGGACAATGGGAGAACGATCGGCGAGCGCGACGCGACGCCAGCGTAGGCGCGCGAGGCGCTCAGGGCGCAAGAGATGGGGGCTCGGGATGGGTCTCGTCGCGGCGCTCGCAGGGGTCGTTGGCGTGGCGTGGTTCGGGGCCGACGTCCCCGTGTCCGCGATGTTGCAGGGGGTTTTCGCGAGAGGCGATGACTCTGTGTTCGCCGAAGAAGTCTCGACCGGTGACGGACAAGGAGAGGAGGGGGACACAGACCCGCGCGCAGATGCGGACACCTCGGGTGCCGCCTTTGCCTCGACGGGGCGCGTGGAGGGGACTCAAGGTGCCGAAGAGGGCGTGGGCGGGGAAAACTCGGGGTCGGGGACGACCGGCGCGCCGGTCGCCTCCAGCGACACGACGGGCGTGGGCGCAGCGGGCGAGACGACGGATGGCGGTACGAACGGTGATGCGGACGAACGTGAGGCGACGTCGACCGGCGCTGCCGAGGCGCCACGCGAAGACCCTCCCGTCGTCAAACAGCCTCGCCCCCAAAGGCCGCGGCTGCCTGTGGACATGACCCTGGTCATCGAATCCGAGGGGCGAT
>CALKDV010000219.1 GCA_938084085.1 uncultured Nannocystaceae bacterium | reverse complement strand
CGGGATACATCCCGCGCTCCTCCATCACCACGAGGATGCGCTCAAGCCCGAGCGAGAACCCCACCGCGGGCACGGAGCGCTTCCCGAACATCCCGACGAGACCGTCGTAGCGACCTCCCCCGCCGAGACTCCCCTGAAGATCGCTCACCGCGACCTCGAAGATCGGCCCCGTATAGTACGAGAGGCCGCGCGCCAGCTCTGGACTCACGCGTAGACGCGGCCCCGCTGGCGTCGAGGCCGTCATGGTCAGCAACTCGCGTAGCGTCTCGCACGCCGCGCGTCCCTCGTCGTCCAGACCCGCGCGCTCCAGCGCGTCCAAGCGCTCGTCGTTGGTGCTCGATCCCTCCGAGATGACCAATCCAAGCAGCGCCTCCGCGCTCTCCGGGGAGATCCCTCGCGCGATCAGCTCGGTGGTCACCCCCTCGCGTCCGATCTTGTCCAACTTGTCCACCGCAACGAGCGCAGTCGTCTCGTGCTCCGCGATGACGCCTGCCGCCCGCACCATCGCCCGGAGGAGCCCTCTGTGATTCAGGCGGATCTCGTAGTCATCAAATCCGAGCGCGTCGAGGGCTGCGGCCACCGCCCCACACACCTCCGCGTCCGCGACGAGCGAGGTGGTCCCGGTCACGTCCACATCACATTGATAGAACTCTCTAAACCGGCCGCGACCCGGCCGATCCGCCCGCCACACGGGCTGCACCTGATATCGCTTGAAGAACTTTGGGAGGTCTCCGTACTGCGCGACCACCCGCGCCAAGGGGACCGTCAAGTCGTAACGCAGCCCCAGCGCGCTCAGCTCCAGGGCGGTCGCGGGTCTCCCTTCAGACGCGGCCCCCTCGACCGCGCGAGTCAGCGCGTCACGGCGATGAAGGATGCGATACAGGAGTTGATCGCCTTCCTCACCATATTTGCCCAGCAGCGTCGAGAGGTTCTCAATGGTCGGCGTCTCGATCGGGACAAACCCAAACGACTCGTAGGCCGCCGTGATCTTCTCCACGACGAAGCGCCGACGCGCGACGTCCCCAGCCAGGAAGTCGCGCATGCCGCTCGGTGGTTTGGTGCTTAGTTTGTTCGCCATGTCCTGATCACCTACGCCCCCTCAACACGATCAATCGCCACGGCCAGACACATGCCGTCAATCTCATCAACCCGGCGATGGTCGCGCCCCTCCACGTCCTCACGTGACGTGAGCCGAAGCTCCTCGGCGAGCACCTCCCCGCGAATGAGGGTCGACGCGCTCGGATCGATGAGCACATCGGCCAACCCACCGTCACCATAGGCGTGAACGCAGATTCGATCGCTAACCTCGAACCCCGCGTCCTTGCGGAGGTTCTGCACTCGGTTGATGATCTCGCGGGCGAGGCCCTCCGTCGTCAGATCCGGCGTCATCGTCATATCGAGCACCACGGTCATCGCGCCGTCGCTCTCCACAACTTGTCCCTCGCAGGGTTCACGCGCGATGATCACGTCGTCCAGGGAGAGGCTCTCGCCCTCCAGGACGACGCTCCCCTCTTCCATGAACGCCGACACCGCCGCCGCGTCGAGCGCTGCCACGGCCGCGGCGACGACCTTCATTCTCTTCCCGAGCCGTCGCCCCAGCGATTTAAAGTTGGCCTTCGCGCTGAGCGACACCAACCCACGATCGTCCTCCGCCACGTGGACCTCCCGCACGTTGAGCTCGGCTTGAAGATCTGCCCGGTGGGCGAGGACCGCCGCGCGAATGTCTGGATCTGTCGACGCCACGGTCATGGCGCCCAAGGGGCGTCGCACGCCTCGCTTTTGCTGCTCTCGCAACGAGAGGCCCAAGCCGACCGCCGCGCGCACCACCGCGACGCGGCGCTCGAGTCCCTCGTCGCGTCGCGCTTCATCCACCGTTGGGAACGCGCAAAGATGCAGCGATGACAGCTCCGCCTCGTGAAGCTCCAGGTCCACGACGAGGCGCTGATAGAGCCACTCGGAGAAGAAAGGAAGCACCGGCGCCATGGCGTGAGCCACAGTCACCAGCACATGAAACAGCGTCTGGTACGCGGCCTGTTTGTCCGCGTGGGCGCCCTCTTCATCCCCTGCGCGCCAGTACCGACGACGGCCACGGCGGATATACCAGTTGTTGAGATCTTCACACAACTCCAGATATCGCGGGACCAGGTTGTAGAGGCTGTAGGCCTCGAACTCCGCCGTGATGTTCGCGATGAAGCTTTGGAGTCGCGACAAAATCCAACGGTCGAGCTCGGAGTCACTCGTCGGCGCGCGCGTGTCGGTCGGCGTCCAGCCGTCCGCCTGGGCGTAGGTCGTCAAGAAGTTATAGGCGTTCCAAAGGGGCAGCACCACCGTACGCACCGTGTCTTTGACTGCCTCGCCGCTCGTGTCCTTGGCGTGCTTGCCGAAGCGCATCGGCTCCGCGCGAACCACCGGGGAATTGATGAGGTACGCCCGCAGCGCGTCGGCGCCGTAGGTGTCGATGACCAGCTTTGGATCCGGATAGTTCTTCAGCCGCTTCGACATTTTCTTGCCGTCCGCGGCGAGGATGAGCCCGTTGACGATCACATTCTCAAAGGCGGGCCGACCAAACAGCGCCGCCGACAGCACGTGCAGCGTATAAAACCACCCGCGGGTCTGATCGAGTCCCTCGGCGATAAAGTTCGCGGGGATGTTGTCCTCCACGAACCCGCGTTTGCTCTCGTCGAACGGGTAATGGTTTTGGGCATAGGGCATCGATCCCGACTCGAACCAGCAGTCGAACACCTCGCTGACCCGCCGCATGGTGCCTCCCTCTGTCTTCGTGGAAGGAAAGGTGATGTCGTCCACGAACTCGCGGTGGACGTCGTCGAGCGATCCCGGGGACATCCCGGCGAGCATTTCAAGCTCGGAGATCGAGCCAATGCACACCATGTCCGTCGGATCCTCATCGCAGCGCCACACGGGAAGCGGCGTGCCCCAATATCGATTGCGGCTGAGATTCCAATCACGGGCGCTGGCCAGCCAATTCCCAAATCGCCCTGAGCCCACGTGCTGGGGGACCCAGCGGATCTGGTCGTTGTTCGAGACGAGGTCGTCTCGCATCTGCTCGACCTTCATAAACCATGTGGAGATCGCCATGTACAAAAGCGGCTGCTCGGTGCGGTAGCAGTGCGGGTAGGCGTGCTCGATGGTGTCGAGGTCCACGACGCGCTCTTGCTCCCGAAGCCACGCGATAATGTCCTTGTCCGCGTCCTTCGCGAACTGGCCGGCGAAGTCCGGCACGCTGTCTTGGAACACGCCGTTGAGATCGAGGGCCATCGCCAACGGCAAGCCCTCGCGCTGCCCGACGAGGTAATCGTCTTCGCCGTGGGCGGGTGCTTGGTGCACGATTCCCGTACCGCTGTCGGTGGTGACGTAGTCCGCCGCCACCACGCGAAACGCCCATCGAGAGCCGTCCTCCCGCTCTTTGTAATGCGCGAAGTAGGGGAACAAGGGCGCGTAGGGACGGCCCACAAGCTCCCGGCCTCGCACTCGCGCGAGCTCCTCAGTGTCACCGATGCGATCGCGCGCCTGGTAGTCGGCCAAGCGCCCCGGCTCCATGTACGCGACCTCGCCAGTCTCAACCACGCGCACCTTCACGTACTCCACGTCTGGGTGCACCGCCAAGGCCAGATTGGTCGGCAAGGTCCAGGGGGTGGTGGTCCACGCCCACAAGTTCGCGCCGGGCTCATCCTCGAGGGCAAATCGCACCGTGATGGAAGGGTCTTGTCGACGGCGGTGCCCGTCCTTCCGCGTCACGGGGTCTTTTTGCTGCGGCCCTTGGGCGACCTCAAAGTTGGACAGGGGCGTTCCCAACGACGGAGACACTGGCTGTACCCGATAGCCCTCGTAGATCAGCCCCTTGTCCCACAACTGACGAAACACCCACCACACCGACTCCATGAAGCTTCGGTCCATGGTCTTGTAGTCGTTTTCAAAGTCGACCCAGCGGCCCATCCGCTTGACAACGCGCTCCCACTCCGCCGTGAAGCGAAGCACGCCGGCTCGGCACGCCTCATTAAACTTGGGCACACCGAGGGCCTCGATCTCCACACGGCCGTGGACGCCAAGCTCTTGCTCCACGAGACTCTCGATGGGGAGTCCGTGGCAGTCCCAACCAAACCTGCGCTCCACGTGGTACCCGCGCATGGACCAAAAACGCGGCACGATGTCCTTGATGGTCCCAGCCAGGAGGTGGCCGTAGTGCGGCAAGCCCGTGGCGAAGGGCGGCCCGTCGTAGAACACAAACTTCGGGCGGTCTTGCCCCGTTGACAAGCTACGAGCTTCGGCGCCCGTGCGTTTCCAAAGCGAGAGCACCTCCTCCTCGATTTGGGGGAGATCAAGTTGCCCCTGGTGAGGAGCGAGGGACGCTCGTGGTGATGACGCGGAGGTGGTCGATGAGATAGTCATGGGATGCGATGGCGGGGGGTATTGCTCGCCCTGGGAGCGACGGTACGCCGGCTGCGCGACGCGACCTACGATATCGACTGGATGAACCTATCCGCCAGGGCGCCGCGGAGCAACGAACAATCGAACGATCCTCCGCACGAGCGGCCACCGTAAGTCACCGGCCCATGGCCAGTTTTCCGTTGCTGCGTTGCTCGCGCCTTTGGAGCGCGGTATGCTGTAGCCTGGACCTAGGATCTTCGCATGTTTGACCGAAAACGCCCCCTCACCGTCCTTCCCCACGCCCTCGGCCTCGTCTGCATCGCGAGCATCACGTACGGATGTTCCACCGAGAGCCCAGACGGTGGATGCCTTAACACCAGGCCATACAAGTCAGGCTGGGAGACAGTCTTCGACGGTCAAATTGCGGTGTCCACGGGCGAGAACTTCGATGTCACCGAGCTGAAAATTGGCGGAACGCAGTCTGGCGGCAACTTTATCAACCGCGGCGACATTGAGGTCTACCAGAGCCTCGCGCCCGCCGCCGACGGCGACAACCCTGGCATCGGACAGATGATCGTCCAGATGAACAAATTCACCTTCGCCTGCGACGACGCAGAGGCCTTCGGTGACGGCGATAACCCGGGGCGTTTCTCACGCATTCAGCCGTGGCTCTTCGCCTCGAATTCGCTGGTGCCACCGACCGACCCCGATCTCGTAGGCGCCGAGTGCAACGAGACCAACGGCTTCCTCGCCGGCTGCCAGATCCGAGTGTACTACGACGGACAGACGCAGCCCATCCGCGACGGCGCAGACATCCGCGTCTTCTTGCCTTCGGACTTCGCCGGCAAGCTCATCCTCACCACCGACGACAACATCGGCGCGTCCACCTACCTTGACCGAAGCGACGTCACGGTGGATGGGCTGCAAGGACGCCTTGAGGTCACAATGGACTCAGGGATCGCCAACGTGAAGATCGCGGACAACGCCATCCCGGCGCCGGGCTGCGGCGCGGACCTCAACACTGCCTGCGCAGAGTATACGGATCCAGTGACAGACGAGGCGCTCCCATGGAGCCCCAACTGCCCATGCAGCGCTGAGAACCTGAACTCCGTCAAGATCGACTCTCGCGGCAACGAGGCCATGAACGCGACCGTCGACGCACCCGCAGACTACTGGACCAACGCTTCCCTCAACAATGTCGATGAGCTCAACAGCATCGCGACGGGCCAGTTCTGTGACGTCGACATCGCCTGCGATGGCTTTGATACGTGCGATCTGGATTCCGTGGATTGCAACGACCTTGAGAAACCTTGGAAGTGCACAAATTCCGGGACCAACTTCCCCGCGGGTGCGCTCTCCGGAACCGGCGTGACCGTGAACATCACCTCTGAAGGATGCGACACCGTGCAGTACCACGAGGGACCCAACGGCTTTAATACGACTCCCCTCGAGGAAAAGCGCGGGTTGATCACGCTGTGCAGCGGCTGCCTCGATGGCGTCGTCGACGTGCCCACACCCTAAGCCATGTAGAGGTGGAGCCTCCGGTCGACGACGGCGCGAGCGTCGGGGTCAGGGCCGTGGTTTCGGGAGGCCCGGCGGGAGCCGCTCTTCGAGCAGCGCACCGTCGAAAACACTCAGCGGCGGCTCACGGAGGCCGACAGTCTCCGGTGCGGTCCGCGGACCGATGAGGGTCCACCGATACCCCGCCCCTACCAGGTCGGAGAGCAGCCTGCTCGCGGAGGATGCGTCGCGCTCCCGCAGCACCAGCAGCGCCGGGCCCACCTCGGGGAAGCATGCCATCACCTGCTCCACGCTGCCCCGATCGAGACCCACGGTAGTCGCCCACAGCGTGGGTGCCATCAGGCAACCGCGCATCCCCGACGTCCCCTCGAGACGCCGTAGCGGCACCCAGCAAGCCACATCAGAGCGCCCTTCGAGACGCGCCATGGCCTCCTCGAGCCCACGGGCCACGTCCTGGGAGACAGGCCCCGCGAAGGCTCCGTGATCCCCCGCCTCCGAGAACCGAACAGAGAACCACAACCGTCGAAGAATCCTACCGAGCGTTCGCCCGTCTCCCGTCACGATCGCCACATGCACGGCCCGAGGATCGAGCCCTGACCGCCGAAGACACGCCCGCGCGAGGACATAGGCGGCGAGCTCTTCGTCCGCCTGTGAGGCGATGAGCGTGAGCCGGCGAGGCGCGAGCGCGACCCCGCCGTCCACCGCTCCATCCGGCGGGCTCGTCGCATCCCGCGAGGTCATCAACACATGGAAGCCCAGGACCTCACCCATCTGAGCGAGCAAGACGAGCGTTTGGGAGCAGGCGCCGGGTTCCGCGTCCACGTAGACACGGCGCCCTTCCCGCAACCATCGCCACGCCCGAGGAATGGCCTCCAGCGGCTGCGAACGTCGCTCTCGCACGTGGACGATGGGCCCCCCGCGAACCCTGAAACGAGCGTCGGCGAGCTCCATGAGCTGTCGCTGAAGCTGTCCAATGAGCTGCTCACGATCCCAAGGGACGATCCCGTGTTCCGCCTCGAGCGCCCGACTGATCTGGTCGGCCCGCAGCGCGATGAGTCGCATCAGCGTCGGTTGCAACGCGCGGGCTGCCGCCGCGAGGCGGTTCGCAGGAATCCGCAGATCCGCCTCGTTCGCGCGCATCAGACCGCTCCGACGCAGGCTCCCATCACGTCGATGAGCAACCTCGCGAGGGTAGAGCGCGCTTCATTGGAACGCTCCTTCACCTCCTCGTGGGACAACCCGTCGGCGCCCGCGGCGTTCGTCACGATCGCGAGCCCCGCACAGGGCACGCGCCGCGCCGCCGCCACCACCGCCTCGTACGTAGTCGACATTCCCACCACATCGCCGCCGAGGGTCTTCAATGCCGCGCACTCCGCTGGCGTCTCGTACTGCGGGCCCCGGGCGTGGGCATACACCACGCTCTTGAGCGCGAGCCCTTGCTCCTTGGCAACCGCCACCGAGCGCTCTCGGAGCGCGGCGTCATAGATGTTCGAGCAATCGATGAAAGTGGGCCCCACGAGCGGCGTCGGTCCAAACAATGCCATTTGATCGCGCACGGCCACGATCTGTCCGGCGTCGAGCGCCTCGGTCAAGGCCCCCACCGCCGCGGTCAGCATGACCCGCTTTGCACCGGCCTCGAGCACCGTGTCGAGGACCGTCGTGCACAAGCGAACGTCGTGACCCTCGTAGGGGTGAAGTCGCCCCGTCTGCACGCAAACTCGCACGTCGTTGAGCATCCCCAGGATCAGTGAGTTTCCATGTCCGGGCACCGTCGACACCGGCAACCCCAGAGCCCCGAGCGTTATCTGGCGCTCCACCTTCAGAC
>CALKDV010000218.1 GCA_938084085.1 uncultured Nannocystaceae bacterium | reverse complement strand
TCGGGGTGCAACCCTGCCGGGGTCGTGTCCGCGACGTCGCAGGCGCTTGTGATCCCCATCAGGCGAACGTCAATATCAACCTTCTCGTCACCACGCTCAAAGAACCCTTGATCAAGCATCAACACCAACCGCGACTGGATGCTGTCTGGGATGTCCTCCAGTCCGTCGATGACCAGGGTTCCGCCCCGCGCCCGATCTACCGCCCCCTTGCGGCCACCTTCGACGCCTGCGACGGACCCAAACAGGGTCCGTGCCGCCCGCGCGGGACCCTGACCCGCGCAAGACACCTCGACAAATGGACGATCTCTGCGCGCACCAAGATCGTGGATCGCCCTGGCGAGGAGGCTGCAGCCAGACCCAGGCTCTCCTTGGATAAGAATGTGGGCGCTCGAGGAGCCCGCGAGCACAGCCTGACGCAACAGCGCCGCCATCACGATGCTCTCGCCGATCATGCCGACCGAATCTGCCAGTTTCGCGTTCGAAAGCTCCAACCTCGCCTGATTCGCCTGGCTGCGCAGCGATCTCTCCTCAAGAGCGCGGCGGACCACGTGCAGCACGTGCTCAAGCTGCAGCGGTTTGACAATGAAATCAGTGGCCCCTTCGCGGTGCGCCCGGATCGCGCTGTCCACGGACCCGTAGGCCGTCATCATCACTACCGGAACATCGCGGGCAGTGGTGCGAAGTTTGGCCAGCAACTCAAGCCCGCTCATCCCGGGCATCGCGAGATCAGTCAAGACGATATCGGGTCGCCACCCCGAGAACTTGCCGAGCGCTTTGTAGGCGTCTCCGACACCTCTGGCTTCGAAGCCCTCCTCTTCGAAGAAGTCAATCAACGCTCCGCGTGCGCTCGCCTCGTCATCAACGATCAAGACCTTCGGAATTTTCCCCGCGACACCGGCGCTGTCTGCCTTGGCCATGGCCCACTATACCCCACGCAGCCTGGACTTCGTCCTCCCTCGTTGCTACCGCGGGTTGAGAGGCCCGCGCGCCGATCCTCTCCCGGTTCCTCCCTCCGCAACGCGGCGCAGGCTACGGCTTCGCGCCCAACGAGATCCACGTGCGCAGCAAGTCTGCGTCCTCGACAGACAAGGGGGCCAAAGGCGCGGGAGGCATCAGATCTCCATCACCTCCCATCATGAGATGTGTCCCCTCTACTTTCGCGAGGAGGTAGCTCGCGTCTGGATCCGACGGCACGACGTAGGTGAGCCCCGCGATCGATGCGGGCTGATCGACCAGCGAATCGTAGGCGGTCGCGTTGTCATACTCGAGACCGCCCGCCCCGCCGCTGAGTTGGTGGCATCCGCAGCGCATCTGTAAGATTGGGAAGATATCCGCGTCGAAGCTCTCGCCCGTCGGAGCGCCTCCGTCGTCAGACGGCGTCGGCAACTCTGCGCCGGCGATCCACCCCAAAATCAGCGCGACATCCTCAAGCGCCTGCTCCGACAACCCCGAAAGGGGCATCCGGCTGGTGCCTGCCGCGCGCGAGACTCCGTAACTCGCGAGCCCATCATCCGACAGCACCTTGATCGCGAGATAGGACCCCGCGACATCCCCGATCGCGACAAGCGGCAGCTCCGGTCGCTGGGATGAAGACGCGCCCACCAGCGCTTGCAAGGCTGCCCCTTCTAGCGACAAGCCCGCCGCGGGCTGGGCAGAGCTGTGGCATCCCGCGCCCAAGCAACTGCGCTCGAAGGCGGCCTCCACGGCGAACGGCACCTGTCCGCCGTTTTGGTCGTCTAGGATCTCGACCCCACATCCCGTTGAAGTCGCCAGCGCGAACGGAACTCCGAGGACGACGGCGCGCAATAATCTGTGCATGCTAAAGGCTCCACTTTCTGCTCAGGTTGAACCCCAAATAAAAATTCCCGATGGGCACAAATGGATTGCCTGCGCCGCCACCCGGCGCGAGGAAGTTTGTGTGGATGCTTCGGGTGGTCGACGCGAGCACTTGGAAAAAATGCAATCCCGCCTTCACAGACCAGCCCAAGGAGAAGGTGCCGTAGGCCGTCCCTGCCGGGTCCGCGTCCCCGCCTGCGTAATAAAAGACGTTGAAGTCGTCTCGCCCATCGGGGATCGGCACCATGTACTCGAGATCGATCCCGTGCCGTCGACGGGCGCCGAGGAGCACCGTTGAGGCGAGCCCCATATACAGCGTCCCCCGCTGATCTCGCGCCGCGACAAGGGTCCCGTCCGCCTGCCTCAGCTGCGGCGCTGCGCTGTGGTTCGTGAGGGCTGAAAACCCAACGGTCAGCTGGGTGGCCCAACGATCAAACCACAGACGACTGACCATGGCCTGCACGTTTCCAGTGTAGCGGTTCGCGGCGTTCTCTCGCGGCTCCGCCAAAACCTCCCCCGACGCATAGAGACCAAACGAGAGGGGCTGCCCCGCGGACTGCCGAACCGGCACCCACTTCAGCCCGAGCTCGTGGGCGAGACGTTCATTGGTCCACCGCGCCATGATGTCGAGACCGTCAATAATCCCGTAGGACACGGCGAGGCTCATCACAGCCCCGCCCGCGAGTCCAAAATAGGTTCGATCGACAAACGGACGCCCCCACCGCGCAAACCGGTGGTGCACCCGAAACTCGAACATCCGCTTGCCCAGCGTCGTCGTGGTGTGCAATCCGTGCTGGTGGGTACCACCGAAGACGGGGCGCGATCGCTCTTCCTCCGACACCTCCGCGGTCGCCTCCACGGCTGCCTCCTCCGCGGGCTCCAATCCTGCGATCCACACACGTACCGCGCGTTGATCCTCCGCGGATAGCGGGGGCTCTCCCAAGGGCATCACATCTCCGACGATGTCAGGACCTCCGTGGATCTTCGCGACGAGGTAGCTCCCCTGCGGATCTCCGGGTACCACGAGGGGCGCCCCGGTCGCGCTGCGCACGCCCAACAACGTCTCAGGGGCGGCCTCCAGATTGAGGCCTTCGCTCCCGTCGT
>CALKDV010000217.1 GCA_938084085.1 uncultured Nannocystaceae bacterium | reverse complement strand
GATGTCGCGGAGGCTCGCGCGCTTCACCCGGGCGATGTACGCGAGCCCCAACTACCTCGAGGTTCATGGGATTCCGCAGAGCCTCGATGATCTCGCCGCCCATCGGATCGCCGGCCACGGCATCGTCGATCTTCGAGGGATTCGCTGGCACCACCGGGGCGCGCTGGTGAACGAGCCCTATCAGCTGCCCGCGCCGCGATGGCTTGTCAGCGACGCCTCCGCGTTGGAGCGGCTGGCGGTGTCGGGTGCGGGGCTTGTTGTCTTGCCGCAGATGACGGGGGATATCCTCGTCTCCAGCGGCGCGCTTCAAAGAGTGCTGCCCGACTACGAGCATCGGGAGGGGCTCGCGAGTCTGGTGTGGCCGGCGAGTCGGCACCTCGCACCAAGGGTGCGTGCGTTTATTGACCACGCGGTCGCGCATTTTGCAGACGCTCCTGAGAACGTTGTTGCCGGCGCTTGAGCGGCGCGTTCGAGCTTGTGACGGTCTTCGCACGGGCTCACTAGACCTCGGGAGGATGCGAGTGCGACCATAGGGCTCATGGGGAAGCTGGGTACGGTCGCGGCATATCTGAGGTCTGTGGAGCCCGCGCGGGTGGAGCCCATGACACACCTCGTCGAGACGATCCGGGAGGCGCTCCCCGCTGGGTTCGACGAGCGCATCAATTACGGCATGCCGAGCTGGGTGGTGCCGCACGAGACCTATCCCGACGGTTATCACGTCGATCCAACGCTGCCGCTTCCATTTTTGAGTGTGGCGTCGCAAAAACGCCACGTGGCCGTGTATCACATGGGCATCTACGCCGACGCCAAGCTCATGTCATGGTTCGAGGCCGCGTATCCCAAGCACTGCACCACCAAGCTCGACATGGGCAAGAGCTGCATTCGGTTTAAGAATCCCGCCAAGATCCCCTACGCGCTCATGGGCCAGCTATGCAAGAAGATGACCCCAAAGAAATGGATCAAGCTCTACGAAGCCAACGTGAAGACCAGGTGATGACGCCTCGCGCATCATCTGGGCTCGCCCAGGTGGCAGCGGGCGTCTGGACCGTGCCGGCGCCGCTGCGGTTTATGGGCCTGCAACTCAACACGCGGATGTCCGTGTGCCAGCTCGCCGACGGAGGCCTCATCTTGATCGGTCCCGTCCCCCACAGCGACGCGCTCGCCGCGAGCGTGGACGCGCTGGGTCCGGTCCGCGGCGTCATCGCGCCCAACCTGCTTCATCACCTGTACGTGGGAGAGTGGATGGAGGCCTACCCCAAGGCGCGCAGCTTCGCCGCGGAGGGGGTGGCCGCCAAGCGCCCTGAGCTCTCGTTCTCTGCGACGCTGGGGCCGGCCTTCGATGAGGCCTTCGGGGTGGACGTGGAGCGGTTCCCCATCCACGGGATGCCCGGGCTCAACGAGTCGTTGTTCGTACACCGCACCTCCCGCACGCTCATCGCGACGGATTTTTGCTTTTATATGCCGAAGGCCACAGGCTTCGCGGCTGTCTTCGCGGCGCTCATGGGGATTCGAACGCGGGTCCGTGTGGAGCCGATCTTCAAGGCGTTGATTCGAGACAAGGCGGCGTTTCGGGCGTCGCTGGTCCCGCTGCGCGCGCTGCAGATCGATCACCTCTCCATGTGTCATCACGCGGTGATCTCCGAGGACGCGACGGCCACGCTTCAGGCGGTCCTCGATCAGGTCAAGGTGCCGCCGCGAGTCCCGTGACCGCCGCGGAGGGGCGCCCTCGCTACGGCGCGGTCATGCAGTCGTAGGAGCCCGCCTCGATCAGCTTCCACGTGGCCACCGGCCCCGGGAATTGCTGGCACGCCCCCACAAACAACTCATTGGGGATCCCCGTCGACGAGCAGTCGGGGTTGTTGGGGTGGTTCGTGTAGGTGATGCGGTCTGCATAGCACTTCAGATCGCTGATGGAGGCGTCTGGCGTGGGGTTGCAAGGGAGGGTGGCGTCGAGGGTGACGGTGCTGTTGACGGGGGGGAGATCGGTGCAGGTGTCGTCGACGTACACGGTGAACGTGACTACGGTGCTGCTCGTGCCTTCGTCGTCGCCTCCAGTGCTCTCTCCGTCGTCACCCGCGCCGCGCGTCTCTGAAGTTGCGCCTGCGCCGCTCGAGTCCTCCGCCGTGGTGGCGCCAGACGAGTCCTCACCCAGGGTGGTTCCTTGGCCCCCGGTGTCATTCTCTGAAACCGTGCACGCGAGGGGGAGCATCAGCAAGGAGCATCGGAGGCGATCGAGCATGTGCGTTGAGTACCCCTCGCGCCGATCTGCGTCAACGAAGCGGGAGAGCGCGGGCTGCAGATTTACATCTCCTGCGCATTTGGTTCACCCGCGGGAGACCAACGCCTCGTCGTCACCGTCGTGGCGGTGGCCACTGGAGTTTTCTCCGGTGCTGACGCACCATGGGGGAAGGTGGGGGACCCGACGCAAGCACACTGGGAGTCTGTCTACGGCGCCAAGCAAGATTCTGAGTTGAGCTGGTTCCAAGCCGACGCAGGCGCGTCGCTCGAGTTAATCGACCGATTCTCTTCTGGCTCCTCCGAGATTATTGACGTGGGAGGGGGGCAGTCTCCCCTCGCTCCCTCGCTGCTCACACGGGGGCACCGGGTGACGGTGCTCGATATCTCCTCCGAGGCCTTGAAGCGAGCGAGGCAACGCGCGGGGGATGCGGCGTCGGCGATCTCTTGGGTTGTGGGTGACGTGACGCGCGTGGATGGACTTGGAGACTTTGACGTGTGGCATGACCGGGCGGTGTTCCACTTCTTGAACGAGGCGTCGATGCGGGCGCGGTACGCCGCGCTGCTCAAGGCGTCGCTGCGGCGCGGCGGCGTCGCCGTGATGGCGACGTTCGCCCTCGATGGACCGGCGCGCTGCAGCGGGCTCCCGGTTCAGCGCTACGACGCGGCGGGTCTCGTGGCCGCCCTCGGTGGCGACTGGGCGATCGCGCATGAAGAACATCAACTTCACACGACGCCGTGGGCCGCCCAACAGGCCTTTCAGTATGTCGTCCTTCGGCGGGGGTGACGAGGCGCCCTCTGTCGGCGTGTTGTCCCGAGGTTTGC
The DNA here is from genome assembly GCA_938084085.1 of uncultured Nannocystaceae bacterium. Lineage (GTDB taxonomy): Bacteria > Myxococcota_A > Polyangia > Nannocystales > Nannocystaceae > JAAZXR01. Next base: position 1,336 of record CALKDV010000217.1, on the reverse strand, counting down.
CTTTGATCCCGAAACCCGTGAGACTGAGGGGGACATCGTTGACGTGGGTGACGGCTCAGGATCTGAAGATCCTCCCGCCAATCGGATGACTAGAGCGGGCGAGGCGATGGAGGGATCAACGCACAACGAGGACAGAGAAGGTCCTCGACGGAGGGTCCTGGTGGCCGGATCGACGGGCTATCTAGGCCGCCATCTGGTGAAGGCGCTCCACGCCCAGGGACACTGGGTGCGCGCGTTGGTTCGAGATCCATCCCGGCTCGGCGAGGCTGCCGCCGCGGTCGACGAGGTCTTCGTTGGACAAGCGACGGACGACGCCACACTGGCAGGGGTCGCCGAGGGCGTGGACGCGGTCATCTCTTGCCTGGGCAATCGCACATTTAAGCGGCGGCCTTCGGTGTGGGAGGTGGACAGGGACGCCAACGTGAACCTGGTGAGGAGGGCGAGGGGCGCGAAGGTGTCGCAATTCGTCTTCGTCTCCGTGCTGGGGGGCGCTCAGATGCGCGATCGGGTGCCACAGATCGAGGCGCGAGAGCAGGTGGTGGAGGCGCTCAAGGACAGCGGTGTCCCATGGACGATCATTCGCCCGTCCGGATTTTTCAATGACATGCTCGAGTTCCTCGACATGGCCGCGCGCGGCACGGCCTGGATGATCGGAGACGGCGCGTCGAAATTTAACCCGATCCACGGCGCGGACTTGGCCGCGTTCATCGTGGACCGTCTGGGAGACGCCAGCGCGATCGGGCAGGAGTATCCCGTGGGGGGGCCCGAGAGCCTCAGTCAGCGAGACGTGGCGACAGCGGCGTTCTCGGCCCTCGGGGTGCAGCCAAAGATTCGCACCACGCCGGCGTGGTTGGTCCCCTCACTGGCAAAGATGATCATCCCATTCAATGTGAATTTTGGGAGTTTTTTGGCGATGCTCGGCGCGATGGCCGGAGCGCGAGACGCCAGGGCACCCGCCACGGGAACGCATCACCTCGCCGACTTTTTCCGTGATCACGGGGGTGCGAAGACGAGTGAGCTCCGCGCGCGGCGTTGAGGCCGGCAGGCGCGCCGGTACGGCGTGTAAATCCGCGAACTTGGTGGGGCCGGGAGGTCTGCGGGCGCGAACCACTCGAGGTGATGGTGAGCGGTGATGGTGAGCGGTGATATAGAGCGGCGCTTGTCAGCGCGAGGAGAATTGACGACCCCATCACCCCCCGCATCTCACAACCGTTGCAAACGCGACGTAGATTTTTCATCTCAGCGAAGATTGTTCGTGACCGTCGGCGATTCGACGGTCTATGGTCACGCGTATGACCAATCTGCGACGCCTGGGGAGGATGACTGTGGGGGCACT
>CALKDV010000216.1 GCA_938084085.1 uncultured Nannocystaceae bacterium | reverse complement strand
CAGCGACAAGCGTGGACATCCTTGAGTCCGAGGGTGTCCGCGTGAACGTGTCGTCGACGGTCCAGGTTGACGTGACACGCTCCCTCCTGCGGTTTCGAAGAGGAGAGGGGCGACCGGTGCTCGGCATCGAGCATACCGTGGCGGCTGACGGCGGCGATGCGCGTGGCGCAGTGATCCTCGTCCACGGCCTGGCCCAAAACCATCGCACGTGGCGCACGGAGCAGCGCTCGTTCGTGGCGATGTTGGCGACGCGAGGATACGAGGTCTACAACTTGGATCTGCGGGGCCATGGATGGTCTCGTCGGTTGGGCGCACCTGCGGCGCGGTCCGTGAAGGACTACGTTGAGGACGTGGTCGACCTTGTGGCTCAGCTGCCGGGGCCGGCATTTGTGGTCGGACATTCATTGGGGGCGGCCGTGGGTGTGTTGGCCTCCTTCGAAGTGGAGCTTCGGGGTCTAGTTCACGTCGGCGGCTTGTATACCTTTGGCGCGCACAGTCGCTGGATCCGCGCGGTGTCTGGCGCGACCTTGGCGCTCACGAAGCTGATCCCCTCAGACATGCATGTGAACGTGCGCGGCTTTGGGCAGCTCTTGGGTCGGAGGGTGGGGCTTGTGGATCGGGCGTGGGCGCTGCTGCCCCATTCCGGTTGGAGCTCTGGCTCCATGGAGTACGAACAGCTCACGGAACGGCTCGATGAAGGCTTTGACCGATCGAGCCTCGCGATCTGGAAGGAGATGAGCGCCTGGGCACACCACGGAGGGATCGATCCGGCTGGGAAGGCGGCGGCGATGAAGACCCCGCTACTCGTGGTCGCTGGAGCGCGTGACGATCTGGCCGATCCACAAGATGGAAAGGCGCTGTTTGATGCGGCGGGGAGCGACGACGCGACCTATGTGAAGTTCACGGAGGCGAACCATGGTTACGCACCAGGTCACCTCGACATCATCTTGGGGAGCCGGGCGGTGGATGTTGTGTGGCCGGTGATCGTCGATTGGCTCGACGCGCGCCCGGTGGTGGAGACGTCCACCCATGGCGAGGCGATTGCGCGCGCCGGATGATCGAAGGGGTCAGGCGCCGCGCAGGGCTCGATAGATTCGAAGCCCGAGCATCAAGACGACGCCCAGCGCGACGAGGCCTCCCACCGCCCCCCACATGCTGAGCGTGTCTTTTTTGACGGCGAGGAAGACGATGGCGACGAGCAACACGGTGGCCACTTCGTTCCACATGCGGAGTCCTCTTGAGCTCCACGTGGAGCTCCTCGCCCGTTGTTTGCGCCGGATATTTCCCGAGATTAGGTGGTAGATAAACAGCGCGCCTACGAGTCCGAGTTTGACGTGAAGCCATGGCTCGAGCGCGTTGCGTTGGTAGATCATCAGTCCACCGGCGCCGACAGTGAGCCACATCGCGGGCACAGTGATGATGTTCCAGAGCCGCGCCTGCATCAGCTCAAGTTGGGGCAGCAGCACCTCGCGCGCACCGGCCTCACGCTCGCTGGCCTCGGCGTGATAGACGAACAGCCGCACCCCGTAAAACAGCCCGGCGAACCAGCAGGTGAAGCCGATGATGTGCAGGGCTTTGGCGGTGAGGAGATCCACGAGCGTTCAGGTCTGAGGGAGATGCGGGGGTCTGTCGCGAGGCCTAGGTCGGCTCCGACGACGCGGGCGACTCACCGAGCGAGAGGTTGTCACTTGCGAGTACGACCTGGTCTCGACCGTTCTCTTTGGCCTTGTACAGGGCCTTGTCCGCCTCGCTGATGAGCTCAAGGTCGGTCTTTCCGGTCGTAAACTCCGACACGCCGATGGACACGGTGATCGTGGGGAGGCTCACTCCTTCGCGACTTCGCAGGTTGAGGGCCGCGATGGAGGCGCGGAGTCGCTCCGCGACCCGTCGGGCCGCGAGGTTGGGCGTACCCGGCAACACGACCACGAATTCCTCGCCGCCGTAGCGCGCGATGGTGTCCGTGGGGCGGAGTTGGTCGTCGACGGCCTTGGCAACCGCGCTCAGCACGTCGTCGCCGGCTTGGTGGCCAAAGGTGTCGTTAAACTTCTTGAAGTGGTCGACATCAAGGATCGCGAGCGCCAAATGGGGTCCGGTCTCCTGGAGCAAGACCGGGAGTCGCTCCTCAATCCATCGTCGATTTCGCACGCCGGTGAGGCTGTCAAACATGGCAGCTTCTTCTGCGATTCGGTGGCGGCGTGAGGCGGCGACGACCGTCTTGTTGTTCGCGCGGAGCCGCTCGGCGAGCTTTCGGAGCAGGCCGAGGCAAAAGTCATGAGACGCGCGAGTCAAGGACCACGCGGTGGCCTCGTCAATGGTGAGAGTGGTCGCCGATTCTTTGGCGACCACCCAGGCGCTTGGAGGGGTTCCGTCGAGCACGGAGAGCTCACCGACACTCTCGCCTGCGTTGACGAAGGCCACGTCGTCGGAGGAGGGGCTCTCAAGCCGGATGGCGAGACTTCCCCTCAATACAAAGTGCAGGTGAGGGGACTCCGCGTCGCGTTCGATGAGGACATCATCGGGTTCAAGCTGCCGTATCGTCGCCGAGTCCACGATGCGCCGAAGCGTCTGTGGGTCGACATTTTGGAGGAGCTCAAGCTGGCGGAGCTGGGCGAGGTCTATCCCGTTTGTGTTCATGAGGATTGCGCCGCAAGACTATCGCACACGATCTCACCATGATTTTCCGTTCGGCGGGAGGAGATTCGAAGTGCCTCGCAGGAGCCGCGCCCGTCCCGACACGTCCGACCGAGTCACCGGCGGGCCTGAAACAGAACGCGCGAATCACGCATCCGCGGGCAAGGGGTCCTCCGCACGGGACTCGCGGCGGGAGGCGGACGAAGGCGGCACCTAACG
>CALKDV010000215.1 GCA_938084085.1 uncultured Nannocystaceae bacterium | reverse complement strand
GCGGGGCTGCGTCTGCAACGAAGGTTCGGTGCATCGTGATCTCGCGGTGGAGGACGACGCCACCGCGCCGCGTCACCCACGCTCGCGCGAGGGTGTGCGTGCTCGCGATGCCGGCGCGCAGCCGGCTTACCCCGTGTCCGTGCTGTTCGAGCAGACGCTCCACGAGGGTGGTCGCGACTCGCCGGTCGCGGCAGCATGGGTCCACCACGCAGGTGAGCTCGAGGGTGCCGGCCTCGAAGATCAACCCGGACGCGAGCCCGAGGAGCGCCTCGCCCTCCAGCGCGAGCACGTGCAGGATGTCCGGGTTGTGGACCTGGAGCAGCGGCCAGTGAATCTTGGGGGCGCAGCCGTCGGCCTCGTCCGCGCGTTGGCACAGAGCTCGAAGGTCGTCGAGGTGCCCCGTCTGGAGCGCGCGGAGGGCCACGAGTTGCACCCCGCGAGCCTAGCAGCGCGCGGGGTGTTTGGGGGGCTCGGTCGCCAGGGCGCGCCGACGCCTACGAACGGTCGGCGTGGACCTGCACGACCGGCGAGGCGTTCTGCCCGCTGCAGATCACCACGAGCAGGTTGGACACCAGCCGCTGGCGCTCCGATTCTCCGAGGGAGATTTTCTCGTCCTCGAGCCGGGTCACCGCCTCCTTCACGATCTCCACGCCGCCCTCCACGATGGTCTTGCGGGCGTCGACCAGGGCCTGCGCTTGCTGCCGCATGAGCATGGCTTGAGCGATCTCAGGGGCGTAGGTGAGATCGTTGAGCCGCACCGAGAGGATCTCCACGCCGGCGTGTGCCACCGCTTCTTGAAGCTCGTGGATGTACGCGTCGCTGATCTCCTGGCTCTCAGCCTTGAGGCACGGCGATCCGTCGGTGGTCTCGTAGGCGAAGGTGGCGCTGACCCGCTTGATCACCGCGCCCGTCTGGTCCTCCACAAACTTTTTGTGGTTCGAGACGTCGATGGCGGCCTTGTAGCAGTCGCGCACCTGCCACACGACCACCGCGCTGATCAAGATGGGATTGCCGTTTTTCTCGAGCACGGTGGTGGTCTTCATGTCGGTCGACATGATCTGGGTGCTGATTTTCCTCAGCTCACGTCCGGTGGGGTGAACCCATCGAAAACCCGGTTTCCGGATGGCGCCCACATATTTCCCAAAGCGGAGCACGACGATCTCTTGGCGCGGCGGCACGACAAAAAACCCCCCGAGCAAGATAGGGGGGAACAGAATACTGACGAGTATGACCAGCAGGATCTCCATGCTTGAGCGTACCACGGCGCCCGGGTGACTATTCCTCACGCGCGCCCTTCGCCGCGGGCTCGCTGCTCGACGCCTCATACCTCCCTGTTTGACGAACCGGCTCGCTTCGCCCACCATCCCTTCGTCTTGACAGACCAAGCCACACAAGAGCCCTCATGGATCCGCGCGGCGGCCGAGCTTTCGTCGCTCGAGCCGGATCTTGAGGCGGCGCCGTGGATCGCGGTGGACACCGAATCGAATTCCATGTTCGTGTACCGCGAGCAGGTCTGCTTGATGCAGCTCAACCTCGGCGGGGCCTTGTGGCTCGTAGACACGTTGGCGCTCAAGTCCGAGGACGTGAGTTCGAGCGCGTTGGCGCGGGCGCTCGAAGATCCGGACGTGCCCGTGTACCTGCACGGGGGCGAGTACGACGTGGCGTGCCTCAAGCGCGAGTACACGCTTGGGGTACGCGGGGTGTTCGACACCCAGCAAGCGGCGGCGTTCTTAGGGATGCCGCGCACGGGCTACGGCGCGCTGGTCGAGGCCGCCACCGGCGTGGTGCTCGCGAAGGGTCACGCCCAATACGACTGGGGCACGCGGCCCATCGATTCCAAGGCCTTGCAGTACGCCATCGATGACGTGGTGCACCTGCCCGCCGTGGTCGAATGGATTCGTGAGCGGGTGCGCGACGCGGACCTTGAGGAAGAGGTGGCCATCGCCTGCGCGGCGGTGGAGGAGATGGAGCCCCACTCGGTGGAGGTGAACCCCCTCAAGCTGCTTCGTCACAAGCACGCCAAGGGGCTCGACCCGACGGCGCAGGCGGTGCTGGTGCGCTTGGGGATGTGGCGCGACACGAACGCCATGCGCTTCAACAAACCCCCCGGTCGGCTGGTCTCCACCGAGGTCCTCGCCAGGGTGGCGCGGGCGCAGCCTGCCGATCTCGCCGCGCTCAAGCGCTGCAAGGTGGGGCCGCGGATCGAGCGACGCTTCGGGCGCAGCCTCGTCGCCGCCGTGGAAGATGGACTTGAGAGCCCTCCTGAGGTTCGACGCGAGGTGGGCGCGCGGTCGCCCCAGACGGTGCGTCAACGGGCGGATCGTCTGCGAACCTGGCGTCGCGGAGAGGCGGAGCAGCGGGGCGTGCCCCCGGTGGTGGTGTTGCCTCCGCGGGCGCTGGAATACTTGAGCGAACACGGCGCGGGAGATCTGGGAGCGGCGCCACAGCTCGGGGAGAAGCGCGCGGCACGGTACGGGGACGCCCTCCGGCGCGCGTGCGAATAGCCCGAATTTGGCGTGGTCCAGGGTTTCGCCGGTGCGCTGCGCTCGCACGGAGACGCAGGGGCGCGGATTCGCGATCGCCTCTCCAACACACGCGTAGATCGCTCGAAACAACGGTCGTCGCGAGGCCATGACATTCACGTCACGGTGCAAATGAGCGTGCGAGCGATATCAAAATTCTACAACTTGGGGATGAATCTGGCGCGTAGTCCTCCGTCGAAGTAGCATCTGCGCGCCTGGGGAGCGCCTGCACTTGACGCAGCCTCCTCGCATACGCACGAAAGACAACCGACATGCGAACCAACAAACTGAATTTCTTAAAATCCCTCACCTCTTCCACCTTGCTCCTGGCCGCGACCATGGGCCTCACGTCCAGCGGCTGCGGCATCTTGGGTGCGGTGGAGGACATCGGCGATGGCCTAAGTTGCGAGGCGGACTTTGAGGCGAAGATGGATTCGCTGCAAGCCTCGGTGGACGGACTCGTCAGCGTCTCGGCAGACATCCGGGCCGACGTGTTCCTCGCCTGCCAAAACATCGCCAATGACCTGGGCGCCGACGGCGTGCCCGCCATGGACCCCTCCTCGGCCACCGACAGCGACCTTGAGACCGCGTGCAGCTTGGCCCAAGGTGCCATCGACGCGGAGATCAGTGCGGGCGTCACTATCGACCTCGTCGTCGAGCCTGGCTACTGTCAAGTGGCCGCAGATGCGCAGATTTCCTGCGAAGCGAGCTGCGATGTGAGCGGCGGGTGTGACCCCGGC
>CALKDV010000214.1 GCA_938084085.1 uncultured Nannocystaceae bacterium | reverse complement strand
CCTTCAAGTGAACATCGGAGGCGCCTAGTTTGCGAGCGGCCTGCAGGACGCGGTCAAAAATTTCATTCATGGTGTTGCCCAGAGACTAGCGGACACGGCCGCGATGCAAAAGGGCAGCTCCCGCGAACTCCTTGCGCCCGGCGAAGGCTCGCTGCAACCGCACCAACCGCGGGCGACGTCCGATATCGCCCTGGGAAGACCCGCCCCGCGGAGGCCCTCCCGATACGTTCACCGCGCGGGGACCCGCGCGCCGAGTCCTACTCAAACTCGAGGAGCTTGACCTTCAGGTATCGACCCTCGGGGAACGCGGGCAACACCGGGAAGTCTCCGGGCAAACCACACTCGCCTACGAGTCGCACCTCGCGAGAGGCTCGACGTCCCCCCTCGCCCACTGCCTCGAGGAGCTCTGCATCGGTCAGCCGCGCGGCGTTGCACACCGTAAGCACGCGCCCACCGGGCGCCACGACCGAGGCGATCCCCTCGATGAGCCCGCCCCAGTCGCGTAAGGCGGAGAATACCGAGCCCTTCACGTTGGAAAAGGGCGGCGGATCCACCACAACAAGATCGAACTGTTCCTTCCGTGAGGAGAACCGGTCAAGGTACTTAAAGACGTCTCCAGTGAGCGCCTCGCAACCCTCTGGGTCCAAGCCAGAGGCGGCCAGATTCTGCCGGCACTTCGCATGGGATCGCGCCGCGGCGTCCACATTCGTCACGTTCGCGGCGCCGGCACGCACCGCGCGAACCGCGAACGCTCCGGTGAAGCTAAACAGGTTGAGCACGTCTCGCCCCTTCGCCAAGTTCTCAAACCAGCGCCGGCCCTCACGAAGATCGAGGAACAATCCCGGGGAGGTCGGCGCGGAGATGTCCACGTGAAAGGTGAGGCCGTCTTCGTCCACGGTAAACTCCGCGGGCGCGGGCTGTCCAGCCAGCAGACGCGACGGCTGTCGGCGCTCATCCGGTGTCACCGGTCGCGTTCGCTCCTGCAGATAAATCCCCTTGATGTCCGAGATCGACTCGGACAAGGCCTGCGTCAGCTGCCCGAGGACCCGATCGGCACACCGCGCGTATTGGTAGATGAGGAGGTGGTCGCCGAGGCGATCCACGGACAAGCCAGGGAAGCCGTCGGCCTCCGCGTGAATCAACCGGCGCGCGCGCTCGCAGCCCGCGGCGTGTCCCTCGCGCACCTTGAGCGCCCGCTCCACGCGGCGCGCGACCTCTTCGTCGGACCACTGGAAGTCAGGATCGCGCGAGACCATGCGCAGCGCGACGCCGCCCTCGGTGTCAAACAAACCTGCCCCGACCGGGTACCCCTCCACGTCCACCACCGGCACAACGTCTCCGTTCGTCCACTCTTCGGTCACGCGACCCAGGGCTTCGCGATAGAGCCACGGGTGTCCGGCGCGAACACGTCGCGCGATCGGATGCTCAAGGCGCACCGAACCGCTGCGAATTTTCGGTCCTGAATTCCGCGGTCTTCGCTGCGGCTGGTCAGCGGCCCGGCCCGGGCGATGTCGTCCGCGGGTGTCGGTCGCCTTGTCCGTGGCGCGCGAGTCCTCTTCGCGCGGTTTGCGCACTTTGTTTTTATCGCGGCCTTCGGTCATGACGGGTGGCGGACATATAGCCCAGACCTGGCCTCTCCCCAAGTAGCGGTGCACACCTCGTACGGGGTAGGCTCCACCCAGCGGGCGATGTTTTGCCCATTGGAACACCATGAGCGACCGTATTGGAGAACTGCTTGTCAGAGAGAACCTTATTTCGACCGAGCAACTTCGTGAGGCCCAGTCGGACCAGCGAAGCTCAGGCAAGCGGCTCGCCTACAGCCTGACCAAGCTCGGCATCCTCGCGGAGCGTGAGCTCAGCGACTTTTTGTCCCGCCAATACGGCGTCCCTCCCATCAGCCTGGACGAGTACGAGATCGACGAAGAGACCCTCGCCCTGGTCCCCAAGGAAGTCGCGCTCAAGCACCTTTGCGTCCCGGTCCAAAAGGCAGGCGGGTCGCTGATCGTCGCGATGAGCGACCCGACCAACATCTACGCCATCGACGACCTGAAGTTCTTGACCGGACTCAACATTGAACCCGTCGTCAGCACGGACACCGCGATCGAGGCGGCCATCGAGCGCTCCTACGAGGAGGTGGAACAGGTCCGTGACTACTCCGAGGTGCTCGGGAATATGGAGCTCGACGAGATCGACGTGGCCGATGCCGGCGGCGAGGACTTCGACGCCGTCGACAGCGAGAATGAGGCCGGTCAAGCACCGGTCGTCAAACTCTGCAACTTGATCTTGATCAACGCGATCAACAAGGGCGCCTCGGACATCCACGTGGAGCCCTACGAGAAGGGGTATCGGGTCCGCTATCGGGTCGACGGCGTGCTGCAGCACGAGATGAACCCGCCGCTCAAGCTGCGCAACGCCATCACGAGTCGCTTCAAGATCATGGCGAACCTCGACATCGCGGAGCGCCGCCTCCCCCAGGACGGCCGCATCAAAATTCGCATGAGCGGAGGCCGCGAGATGGACTTTCGTGTCTCCACACTCCCGTGCTTGTTCGGTGAGAAAATCGTTCTCCGACTCCTCGACAAGGAGAACCTCCAGCTCGACATGACCAAGCTCGGCTTTGAGGGCAAGCCCCTCGCCGACTTCAAGTCGTCGATCCACAAACCTTACGGGATGTGCTTGGTCACCGGCCCCACCGGTTCCGGCAAGACCACCACCTTGTATTCGGCGCTCTCCGAGCTCAACAATGATGACGTCAACATCTCCACCGCGGAGGACCCCGTCGAGTTCAACCTCGAGGGGATCAACCAGTGCCAGATGCACGATGACATCGGGCTCAACTTCGCTGCGGCGCTCCGCTCCTTCCTCCGCCAGGATCCCGACATCATCATGGTCGGCGAGATTCGTGACTTCGAGACCGCCGAGATCTCGGTGAAGGCGGCGCTCACCGGTCACTTGGTGCTCTCCACCCTCCACACCAACGACGCACCCTCGACCGTCAATCGTCTCCTCAATATGGGCGTGGAGCCGTTCCTCGTGACCGCCTCGGTCAACATGATCGTCGCCCAGCGTCTCGCGCGTAA
>CALKDV010000213.1 GCA_938084085.1 uncultured Nannocystaceae bacterium | reverse complement strand
CGCGTCCTCTTTCAGCGACGTCGCGAGGCTGTGTGGCTTCCCGCACGCGCTCGGCTCCGTGTTCAACAGCTGGAAGAACATGGTGCGTTGGGTGGCGCTAAGCTTGGACACGTCGACCCCAGGTGCCTCTTGAATCGCCGGCTTGGTTTCTGCACTCGCACCCTTGCTCGGTGCCTGCGCCTGCTCCCCAAGGTTGATCTTAGGTCCGCGAACCCCGTCCACCTCTGACTGTTGGGTGGGCGCCGATGGCGGGGCACACCCAGGCCCGCAGGTGGCAAACATGGCGAAAGCGAGCGGCGCCACCGAGGCGGACGCACGAAACGATCTGCGATGGGTCTTGGGGCTCATCTGGTCGGATCCTCCCGCCGGACCCCAAAATAAGGGCCTGCGCGGTGTGCGTGAAGCTAACTCAACAACGGGGACGCCGCAAGCGAGGGCGGCGCCCGCGACTCCGGACCCCGAAGATGCCCTCGGAGGCCTTGACGCTGGGTCCCCGGCGGGGGATACCCCCCTCGACTATGGGAGGCACCATTTCGTGAAAATTCTCGTGACCGTGAAGCGTATTCCCGACCCGGATGAGAGCTTGAAGTTCGCCGATGGCGGCGTGGACTACAGCGCGTCCAAGTGGGTCCCCAACGCCTTTGATGAGTATGCAGTGGAGACCGCGCTGCGACTCGCCGAAGTCGCAGGTTCCAAAGAGCGACTCGCGGAGGTCATCGTGATGAGCGTATGTCCGCAAGGGCAGCGTCAGCACGTGACCCAGTTCCTCGCCATGGGCGCGGAGCGTGGGGTGGTCGTGGATGCCGACGACAGCACCTTGGACAGCATCACGATCTCCAAGCTCATCGCGGAGGTCGCTCGACGCGAAGAGGTGGACTTGGTCGTCGCGGGAAAGCTCTCCCAAGACAACGAAGGCAACCAGATCCCGCAGCGGATCGCGGGCCTGCTTAACTGGCCGCAAGCCTGCTTCGCCGCAGAGGTTCGCCGCGAGAAGGACGCCAAGGAATTGACCGTCTCTCGCGAGGTGGACGACGGTGTCGAAATCAAGAAGATCCCGCTCCCCGCCGTGCTCTCGGTGGACCTTCGCGTGGTCCTCCCGGCCTCGGTGAGCAACGGCGTTACCGCCGCCGACCACCGCTACCAAGAAGGCGCTCGCCTCGCCTCCCTTCGGGGGATCACGATGGCGAAGCGCAAAAAAGTTCAAGTGCATTCACTCGAAGACCTGGGCGTTCAAAACAGCGGATCGGAGACGACCCGCGCGATCACACCGCCGCCAGCGCGTCCCTCGGGACAAATCGTTGCGTCCGCGGAAGAACTTGTAGAGAAACTTAAGTCGGAGGCAAAGGTACTGTGAGCAACGTACTCGTAGTTTTGGAATTCGCGGACGGCAAGCTCAAGTCGAGCTGTCTCCCTGGCATCACCTGCGCGAAGCAAATCGCGGACACCAACGGTGGAGAGCTTCATTTCCTGGTGCTCGCCGCAGAGCCCTCGCCCCTGGCCCAAGCGGTGGCGGGCGCGGGACTTGGCGCGACCACGGTCCACACCATGGCCAGCCCAGCCTTTGAGCCCTTCACGGCGGAAGCGTGGGCCGACGGCATCGTCGCGGCGGTTCACGCCACCAACGCCTCCGTGGTCGGGGGGACCGCCAGCTCGTCTCTGCGCGATGCCCTCCCCCGCGCGGCCGCTCTCCTCGATGCTGCGCTCACCTCCGAGGTGACCGCGGTCGGCGCGGAGGCCGTGCTGACGCGACCCATCTCCGCAGGCCGGGCTCTGCTTGAGCAGGCCAGCAGCGGCGACGTGGCTTTCTTCACCGCCCGCGGCTCCGAATTCCCTCCGACCGAAGGCGGCGGTGCAGCTGCGACGGTCTCCGAGCTCGAGACCGCAGAGGTCTCCACGCGAGGTGTCTCCGTCGTGGACATTCAAAAGACGAAGAGCACTCGCCCCGCCCTCAGCGAGGCAGACGTCGTCGTCTCCGGCGGGCGTGGGATGCGCGAGGGGGACAACTTCAAGGTCCTTGAAGAACTCACGGATCTGCTCGGAGGTGCCCTCGGCGCGAGCCGAGCTGCCACCGATGCGGGCATGGTCCCCCCCGATCTTCAGGTCGGTCAGACGGGAAAGATCGTCGCCCCCAACCTCTACATCGCCGTCGCGATTTCTGGGGCCATCCAGCACCTCGCTGGGATGAAGGGCTCCAAAACCATCGTCGCCGTCAATAAAGACGAAGAGGCGCCCATCTTTCAGGTCGCCGACTACGGCCTCGTTGGCAAGTGGGAGGAAGAACTCCCCAAGATCCTCGAGCTCGTCAAAGCGGCTAAAGCTGGCTGAGCCCCGGCCGCCCACGGGGGCATTCCCCACGCGACGGGGCCGCGGCTGCCGTCGCTCCCCATAACCGCCGCCAAAGCTGTCTAGGGGGGCGAACCTGCGCACGCAGCAGACGCTGCGTCGCGTTGCTATGCTGTGGATCATCATGCTCGACGCCCCGCAGCAGGATCGCACAAGCACCGAGCGGTCCCTCGTGATGCTGGTGCTCGTCGGGTGTGTCGCCCAAGGCCTCATCGCGGCGCTGCTGGTCGCAGGCCTCTACCTCTACGGTGAGCTCGCGTCCGCCACACTGTCGGGCCTCCAACTCGTCACCTACGCCTCCGCGCTTTTGACACTGGTAAGCGTCGCGGTCGCTGTAGCGCTACCACAGCGCTCGCTCAAAGATCCCAGCCACACCCTCACCCTCCCCCTCCGGGTCGGCGCTCCAATCGCCACACTTGGGGCGTGGCGCCTCATGATGGAGGTAGGCTCTGCCGCCGCCACACCGCAGCTCCTCATTCAATTCGTGCTCCCGATCACGGCCATCGGATGGGCGGCGGCCCTGCTCGTCGCGGTGCTCTTGCGACAGACGCTGCTCGCCCGGCAGTACCGAAGACAGGCGCGCGCTCGCAATAACCCGCGTTCGGAAGTCGGTCGAACGGAGGATCTGTCCAACCATCTCGGACGACTCGGTGCTCACATCGCGCTCGCCATCGCGCTCATCATCGTCTCCATGTTCCTCACCCGCGTGGACGCGACATATCTCGCCGCCACCCCGCTGACCACCTCGCTCGTTGGAGTTTTGGTCATCGGCTCCGTCGGGCTCGGCTACGCGGCGGGACGTTTTTCTGGCGAGGTCTACGCGCGCACATTAACCTCCGTCACCAGTCGATTCGAGCAGCTCGCCTCCGAATCTGTGCTCGAGGCGAATCAGCCGCTCCGCACGCCCGTGGTTGGGGTGTTCAGCGGCCTCTTCGCGGAGCTTGAGCGACTGCGGGTCCACCTCACCGACGAGATCGCCACCTACGAACAAGCGCTGGAGAAGACGCGCGTCGCCCACAGCGAAAAAGAGCAATTCCTCGCGGCGGTGAGCCATGAGCTCCGCACCCCGCTCAACTCCATCTGTGGCTTCGCGCATCTGATGCTTGAGGACACCAGCGGCGACCTCACTGCGGCGCAACGAGAGGACCTCCGACTCGTGCGGGCCGGGGGGCACCAGCTGCTGGCCCTCATCGACGACATCGTTGACGTCACCATGGTCGAGACTGGCGAGTTCAGCCTCTCTTTGGAGAGCGAGGACCTGGTTCCAAGGATTCGAGAGATCGTGTCTATCCATCGTCCGCTCGTGCACAACAAGCCGATTGAGTTGGACTTTGAGGTGCGGGGCCGATCGCGCGAGCTTGTCTGTGATGGCCGACGCATCGGCCAGGTGATCACCAACCTGCTCAGCAACGCCATCAAGTTCACAGAGGAGGGCAGCGTCCGCGTGACCTGCGACTTTGAGTCGGACCCCGACGCCCTCAATCTCGAGGTCAAGGACACCGGTGTCGGGATCAGCGAAGAGGGTCTCACCATCATATTCGAGGCCTACAAGCAGGTCGGCGAGGTCAAAAAACGCAGCCGAGGGACGGGGCTTGGCCTCGCGATCTCACGGGCCGTCGTAGAACGACACGACGGAGAGATCTGGGCCACCTCCTCCCCCGGCGAGGGTTCCTCGTTCTTTACGCGGCTCCCACAAGTGGGGCCGTCTTCCGCCATGGTCTCCTCACCCGCGAGCAAGGATCCGGAGGAGCATGCCTAAGATGTCCGCCTCCCCCGCCGAAGTTTTTGCGACCCGCGCCCTCGCCTTCGCAACAGCGCGACGCCTCCTTGGCTTGGTCGGGGTGTGCTGGCTCCTCATGACACTCCAAACCGTCGGCTGGGTGCTCGCGATCAGCAAGCACAGCATCCTCCCAACCTATGCCCTCCGCAAAGTGCTCATGATCCACGGGATCGCGCTCGCGGGGGTTGGGCTTCTCAGTCTCATCGCCCTCCCGCGAGTTCAGGATTATCCGCGACGAAGTCGCGTCCCGAGGGTCCGGGGCTGGCTGCTCACGTTCGCCGGCTTTCCGATGTTACCCTTTGCGCTGGTGTCGCCATGGGTGCTCGCCTCGCGCGAGCACGGCCGGCCCACTGCCCACACGGTCGCATTTCGAAGGGCGACAATTCTCCTTACGGCGACCTACGGAGCCATCGCGACGATCGCGGCCACCGCGACCATGGCCATCGTGCATCTCAACACCGACGTGTCGATGACCGCGGTCGTCCTCCTCGCCGGCGCGTGTGTCGCGACCACGGCCCCTTGGTCGGCCATCGTCGCCACCCGAAGTCAGGCGATCTTCGCCCCGTTTCGGAGCCGCGTTCCTGCGCAAACCCACGATGAGGACCCGCCGTCCCTCACCCAACGATTTGGCATCCCAACCGCCGCGATTCTCATCGGCATGGTCTGCCCGCCTATCCTCGGCGCCACGGCCTACGTCCACGAGGCGGGGCTCGCCAACGCGACGCTGCGTGCCCGCGCGGACGCCGTCACCGCCCACGCGCTACTTCAGCGGCAGTCCGAGTCGGAGCTTGGGAGTTTTTTAGCGACGCATCCGAACGTCGCCGTGACCATGCATGGGCGTCGGTATGGTGCGATCACCCTGTTCGAGGAGTCACCGCCGAGCGAGCGCGCAATCCTCCGCGTGGGTGATCGAGAGCGCCAAGTGTTCGTGGCGATCGAGCCTCCTGAGTTCTCGAGTGGTCTCTTGGCGTTGGTCACGATGCTCCTCGGGGTTGGCATCGGGCTGTTCAGCGCGATCCGAGTCATGCAGAACCTACACACCGACCTAGGGCTCGCCACCGCCCAAATCCGAAAGGTCGTAGAGGGCGGCAGACTCGATAAAAACTCGCAAGCGCAGTTTATGAGCCCTGAGATCTCTGAGCTCGTCCACACCCTCAAGGGACTCGTGGTCCGGATCACGGAGACCAATATCGCCCGTTATGTGGCCATCGAGCGCGCACAAGAGGCAGGGCGGCTCCGCAGCGAGTTTCTCGCGAACATGAGCCACGACCTTCGCTCCCCGCTGAACTCGATCCTGGGGTTCTCAGAGCTGCTGCTGTCCGGAATTGAGGGACCTCTTTCCGACGACAACATCGAGTTGGTCCAGACGATTCATAACAACGGGCGAGCGCTGCTTCAGCAAATTGATGACATCCTCGACACCGCGAAGATCGACTCGGGCAAGCTCGACTTGCACCCCGAGCCCACACCCCCCGCGACCCTCCTGTCCCGCGCGACGAGGCGGGCCAAGGCACGCTTTGTTCGTCCCGTCGATATCATCGCGAACCTCGTGCCCGGGCTCCCCCCCGTCTACATCGATCCTTTTCGGACGGTGCAGGCCATCGAAAACGTTCTTGTCTTCGCCGCCGAACCCCTCCTCGAAGGCACACTCGTCGTCGACGTTGGTCAGTACGTCGACGACGACGACATGCGTTACGTGGTCGTCAAGGTGCGCTCCCCCATGCCCGCCCCCTCCAACGCCGAACTCACCGAGTTTCAGCGCGGGTTCTCACGGCTCCCCGGCCACTCGGGGCTCGGCCTCTCCCTCCCGATCGCCGGGGCCATCTTTGAGCTGGGGATGGGCAATCTTGAAATCGGGGAAGAGAAAAATATGACCGTCTTCTCGATCTCCCTTCCGTCACCGAAACGACGCAAGCCGCTGCGCCTCGACACCGCTCCGAGCGCACCGTGATCGCTCCTCCGCGGCGGCGCCGCCCTCGGATCCTATCCCTGCCCTCGCTCCTCGAGTTCTCGGCAGGGGGCTCCCTCTCACTCCTCGCGGAGGAATTGAGGAGGGCGCCCCTCCATGTCAAGCACCACCCAGACTTCGCTCCCACCCTCGCGCATAAAGGCGGTGCTATCGCCAGGGATATCCGGTACTTATTAGGACATGTCTAGGCGACCTCCTCGACTCCATACCCTCCCCGACCGCCAATGGCGCCAGCTCCTCCAAGAGGGCGGCGCTGGAGGCACGAAAACCTACGTGATGGAGGTTCCCGGGGGCAGCCTCCTTCAGGTTGTGTGCTCCGACGGTGGCCAACCAATCGCCGTAGATGTGGTCTTCATACCGGACACCAAGGTCGCAGACTTCGGCACGCCAGAGTAGCGACCTCGGCGCGCTGGGCCGCTCGCCCCTCTCACCGCCAACCTTCGGCAGCGACCCCGTCGTGTTACCGTTCTCCCATGGCGTTCGTCGTCCCCGATGAGATCGAACAATATATTCACCAGCACACGGCGTCGCTTGGTGAGCTCTTTGACGCCCTCGCCGAGGAAACACGGGAGACACTCCCGCTGCCTCAGATGCAAGTGGGCCGAGTGGAGGGGCAGTTGCTGCGCATGCTTATTCAACTCTCCGGCGCAGCCCGGGTCTTGGAGATCGGCACCTACAGCGGCTACTCCGCCCTCGCGATGGCCTCGGCCCTCCCGGCCGAGGGACACCTCATCACCTGCGACATCGATCCGGTCGCCACACAGGTGGCTCAACGGTATTTCGACAAGGCCCCCTGGGGCTCAAAGATTGAGCTCCGGTTGGGGCCCGCCGTCGCCACCATGCGCGATCTCGTCCGCGCCGAGCGACGCTTTGATTTGGTGTTCATTGACGCCGACAAGACGAACTACTCCAACTACTTCGATGCCGCCATGGACCTGATCCCGGTGGGAGGGCTCATCGTCGTCGACAATGCGCTCTGGAGCGGCGCCGTGCTTGCCCCCGACTCCGAGGACGCCACAGCGATCGCACAACTCAACGAAAAGATCGCATCGGATCCTCGGGTTGAGCAGGTTCTCC
>CALKDV010000212.1 GCA_938084085.1 uncultured Nannocystaceae bacterium | reverse complement strand
CCACCTGGAACGAGCTCGACCAGGAGACCCACGTCGCGAACATGACGGAGGCCGACGGGGACCTATTCGGTCAGGCGGTGTTCACCGGCGATTTCAACGGCGACGGGTTGTCCGACGTGGTCGTGGGTCACCCGGGTGAGGCCGCGCGCGGGAACGCTGGCGCGGGCGCATTCTCGCTGTTCCTTGGCAGCACCACCTCGCTCACCCCGGGAGGCGCCTTCTACCAGGAGTGCTTCGGAGAGGTCAGTGAGGCCGACGATAACTGGGGGATGGCGTTCGCGGCGGGCGATTTCAACGGGGACGGCGCGGATGACATTGTCGTCGCGGCGCCCACCGAGGCCAACGCATCGAATGTGACCAGCGGCTCGATCTCCATTCGCTTCGGCATCTCATCCGCGAACTGCGGAGATGGGTTCGTGGGAGGCTCCGAGGCCTGCGATGACAACAACACCGATGACGATGATGGCTGCTCGTCCACTTGCACCGTCGAGACCGGGTGGGCCTGCGTGGGGCAGCCCAGCGCCTGCGACGGTATCTGCGGCGACGGTTTCGTCAACGGCACCGAGCAGTGCGACGGCGACGGTGCGGGCAGCGGTGGCGAGACCGCCTCTTGCGACACAAACTGCACCGCCGCGAGCTGCGGCGACGGCGATACGAACGCCACCCGCGGGGAGGGCTGCGACAACGGCCTCGGCACCACGGACACCGCGGGATGCAACGGCAACAGCGCGGCGGCCCAGGCCGCCTCCGCGAACTGCGAAGTGCCCACCTGCGGGGACGGCTACGTCAACAGCGCGTCCACCCCTCTTGGCGCGCTCGGCGTCGAGACGTGCGATGACAGCGGGGACTCGGCCACGTGCAACGGCTTCGACGCTGCCAACCCCGAGTACGCGTGCCAGCCGTCGACCTGCGGGGACGGCTACGCCAACGGCGCCGACGGCGAGGCCTGCGACACGTCCGGGGCAAATACGGCCCTGTGCAACGGGGGAACATGCCTGTTGTCGCAGTGTGGAGACACCTACGTCAACACCGCGGACGGCGAGCAGTGCGACGATGGAGACACGAGCAACGCCAACGCGTGTCTCAATAGCTGTCAGTGGAATGTCTGCAACGACGGCTTCCGGCGAACGTCTTCAAACACGGGCGGCACAGACCCTGGGTTCGCCGAGACATGCGATGACGGGGGCGCAGACGGCAATTACGGATGTAACAACTCGTGCAACGGCTATGGATCAAACTGGAGTTGCTCAACAAATTGCTCGTCGACGTGGTACGGGGAGAACTCTCCGTCTTCGTGTTCGAACAACGCGGGACAGAGGTCTAGGTGCAACTGCATCAACGGCTACCAGGACAACAACTTCAATAATACCTGCCTCGCGACGTGTTCCACCGCAAGTCCGAACTGTGACGGTACGCTCACCAACGTCGCGTACGGGGGCATTAACTCAGGAGCGTGCAGCGACTCTGGTGGTGTCGCCACGTGCGTCTGTAATTCCGGTTTCAGCGGGTCCACGTGCGGCACTGTGGAGTGGGCGGCCGTGTGGCCGATCTTCACATCGAGCTGCTCGGGGTGCCACGGAGGTGACCTCGCAACCGATTGTACGTTGTCGCTTGGAGGTCACTGCATCGGGAATTCGGTGAGTACAAAGGCATATAACCAGTCGCAGCTCTCCTCCTATCTTTGCTCCGGTCAAACGAAAGGTGGATGTGCTTCGTCCCTGACGGATGCCGGGGGAGGCATGGACTATGTGAATGGTTCCACCTATGGAACTGTGGACCGGGACCGCACGATGATCGACGAGTGGGTGAGCGACGGTCAGAATAACTAGGTAAGGCTCGTCCTGGAGTAGGGAGGGAAGTCCGTGTGCGCGTAGATGGTTCGTGGTCGACGCCGGAGTCTGCCGCCTATGGTGAGCCTGATGGATCCTGACCAGGGTTGAAGCCGAACGGCTGCCAAGCTCTGTCTCAAGAGCTGTGGTTCAACAGGTATCGCTTCTGTCCAGCTTCTGCGTTCGCCGGCGGATCTGCAGCGGCACGCCCTAGGCGTTCACAACCTCTGCTGCTGAGGCCGCGCATCTCGGCCGGCGCTAGCGCTTCAGCGCCTCGACGCCCGCGCGGGCCTTGAGCCTGCTGCGGGTGAGGTTGTTGCGGCAGGGTGGACCCGGCACCGGCTGGGCGAACCGGTTCGCACGACCGGCTGATCGGCCGGTTCCATGAACCCGCGGGTGGCTCTAGGAGCACGGGGCGCCGCTCGTTGCGCAGCGGGTTGAACGTGACGCGCGAAATCGCTCTATTACCTCAAAAGCTCGGGTTAGAACGTCGTTTGCATAGGTCAAAAATCATTGTTTCGAGGATAAAAACTCCGCCGATGACTGTCGGTGTATCCACCCTTTGGGCTGCCGATGTAAGGGCTTGCCAGCCAGCATCAGGTCATGAAAAGTAGGACGTTGCGTAGGCGGCTTTCGGGGCCGTCGACCGCGAGGTTGCAAACACGACCTGTACACGTTGTCGAATGACGGCGCCCCTTTGTGCCATGTTGAAATCCAAGCTTAATCCTCCGCGCTCTCAACGATTCATCGCCGCCATTGGGCTCGCGGGCGCGCTGTCTCTGGTGGGATCTTGTGAAGAGCAGGTGGTGCAAGAGACGGTGGAAGACTCCGCGGATATGGCGGAGGAGTCCTCGGACAACGGCTCCGCCATGCCGGATCTCCCCCAAGACACGGGGACGACGGACACGGGGACGACCGGTGGCGAGCCGGTGGACGTGTGCACCGAGGAGGGCGAGGTGGACTGCCTCGGCAGCTGTGTCATCGCCGGCACGGGGATCCGCGCCGCCTACAGCAACACGCAGACCAGCACCGCGAGCGGAGAGCTCGTGGGGCAGTCGTTCACCGCGTCGCAGGCGGGGTGGCTGTCTCGGGTGCTGGTGCGCGGCGTCCAAGGCGTCACGGGACTCACGGGAGGCACGCTCACCGTGCACGAGGGCGGCCTGTGCGGCAGCCCCTCGGACGCGTGCGATCCGGCGCTGACCAGCGAGTCGGTCACGCTCGTCGACGGCACCAACACGCTCACGTTCGCCGATCCCGTGTGGGTCGAGGCGGGCAGCGTCTACGTTGTGCGCGTGCAAACCGAGGTGGGTCAACCCATCTCGGTCGCCATCGACGACACCGATCCCTACGCGGGCGGCGGGCGCCTTGGGGCCACCGCCTCGGAGGACCTCTCGTTCGCGGCCTACGTTTGGACCTGTGGGGACGGCGAATGCAGCCCGTTTGCGGACTGCAGCGGGTTCGGTGACTGCAGCCCGTCCGACACGTGTAAGTGCGACGCGGGGTGGAGCGGCGAGATCTGCGACATCCCCGTGTGCGCCGCGGGATGTGAAAACGGAGGCGCCTGCGTGGGCCCCGACACCTGCGACTGCACCGGGACCGGCTACGAGGGCGATCAATGTGAGAGCCCCGCGTGCGCCGTGCCTTGTCAAAACGGCGGCACCTGCATCGCCCCCGACACCTGCGACTGTTCGACCGCGCCCGGCTTTGGCGGCGCGGACTGTTCGGCGTCGTTGTGCAGCACCCCGTGCGCCAACGGCGGCGTGTGCACCGACGTGGACACCTGTGACTGCACGGGCACGGGCTACGACGGGACGACCTGCGAGACCCCCGTGTGCACGGACGCCTGCGAAAATGGAGGCGTGTGCGTGGGCCCGGACACCTGCGATTGTTCGGCCGCGACGGGATGGAGCGGCGACGCCTGCGACGTGCCGGTGTGCACCACGCCGTGTGAAAATGGCGGCACGTGCGTGGGTCCCGACACCTGCGACTGCTCCGCTACCGGGCACGAAGGTCCGCTGTGCGAGACCCCCTCGTGCGTCTTCTTCCCCTGCCAAAACGGGGGCGAGTGCACGGCGCCCGAGGTGTGCGATTGCACCAACGCCGTGGGCTACGACGGCGTCACCTGCGAGGACCCGATCTGCACCACGCCCTGCGAAAACGGCGGCATCTGCAGCGCCCCCGACACCTGTAACTGCACGGGCACGGGATTTTCGGGCGCCACTTGTGGAACTCCGGAGTGTATTCCTGCCTGCGAAAATGGGACCTGCGCAGGTCCCAACGACTGTCAGTGCGATGCGGGCTACGACGGCGACGCGTGTGAGATTTGCGCGGCGGGATACCAAGATAACGACACGGACGGCACCTGCGCCCTCGCCTGCAGCGCGGCGACCTGCGGGGCCCACGGCACCTGCGATGACAGCACCGGCACCGCCACCTGCACCTGCGCCGCCGGTTGGGCGCTTCCAGACTGCGCCACCTGCACCAACGACCCAGACAACGACCTCGACGGCGACGGGCTGTGTGCGGATCTCGACAACTGCCCCGCGGTCTCCAATCCCATCCAAAACGACGCCGATGGCGACAACGTCGGCGATCTATGCGACGCGTGCATCTCCGATCCTGACAAGAGCGCCCCCGGTGTGTGTGGCTGCGGGGTGTCCGATGTGGACACCGACCTCGACGGTGTTGAGGACTGCAACGAGCTGTGTGACGACGACCCGGACAAGACCGATCCAGGGGTTTGTGGGTGTGGGACTCCGGACACCGACAGCGACACCGACGGCACCCCAGACTGCAACGACGTGTGTCCCAACGATCCCCTCGACGACGGTGACGGCGACGGGACCTGCGACACCACCGACAACTGCGTGGGGCTCTCGAACCCGAGCCAGGCCAACGCCGACGGTGACGCGCTGGGCGACGCCTGCGACGCCTGCCCGCTCGATTCGCTCAACGACATCGACGGTGATGGCGTGTGTGGTGAGATCGACAACTGCCCCGCGGTGGGCAACCCCTTCCAGGAGAACGCGGACGGCGACGCCTTGGGCGACGCCTGCGACGCATGCCCGGGCGACGCGGACAACGACGTCGACACCGACGGCGTGTGCGGCGACGTGGACAACTGCCCGGCCACCGCCAACGCGGGTCAAGAGGATCTCGACGGCGACAACCTCGGCGACGCGTGCGATCCGCAGACCTGCGCCAACGGGGTGATCGAGGCGGGCGAGACCTGTGACGACGGAAACGCCGACGCCGGCGACGGTTGCTCGGACACCTGCCAAGAAGAGCCGGGCTACGACTGCGTGGGCGAACCCAGCGCCTGCACGGAGATCTGCGGGGACGGGGTCGTGGTGGGCGGCGAGGCCTGCGACAACGACGTGTCGGCAGATCCGGGCACCGTGCCACCCGCGGCGGGTGACGGCTGCTCGGACACCTGCCAGACCGAGCCGGGCTACGACTGCGCCACCACATCCCCCTTCGATTGCACGGAGAACTGCGGCGACGGCCTGGTCGTGGGCAGCGAGACCTGTGACGAGGGCGCGGCGGACACCCCGCCCACCTCGGGTGACGGCTGCTCGGACACCTGCCAGACCGAGCCCGGCTACGACTGCACCGGCGAGCCGAGCACCTGCACCTCGGGTGGTTGCGGCGATGGCGTGCCTGTGGCGCCGGAGGCCTGCGACGACGGCGATGCTGACAACACCAACGCCTGCAAAAACGACTGCACCGACAACGTGTGTGGCGACGGGGCCGTGCACGTCGGGGTCGAGTCCTGCGATGACGGCAACACCGACAACGACGACGGATGCGATCAAAACTGCCAGCCGGAGACGGGCTGGACCTGCGCCGGCGACGAGCCCACCATCTGCACCGAGAACTGTGGCGACAGCGCCATCGTGGGCGGCGAGACCTGCGACGACGGCGACGCGAGCCCCGGTGACGGCTGCGACGAAAACTGCGCCCAGGAGTCGGGCTGGGACTGCACCGGTGAGCCGAGCGTCTGCGTGACCGCCTGTGGTGATGCGATCACAGCGGGTGTGGAGGAGTGCGACGACGGCGACGGTACCGGTGGCGACACAAGCACCGAGAACAACGGCGACGGCGTACTCTCTGAGTGCACGGCGCTCTGCACGCTCAACGTGTGCGGCGACGGCTACACGTCACCCACCGAGATTTGTGACGACGGGAACACGGACGACGGGGACGGCTGCGACAGCACCTGTCAGGTGGTGGAATTTGGCTACGCATGCACGGAGGACGCGGCGTTCTTGAGCACCTGCGAGAGCACCTGCGGCGACGGCGAAGTGGCCTCGGACGAGGGCTGCGACGACGGGGACACGGACGACGGAGACGGTTGCTCGGGCAGCTGCGCGATTGAGTCCGGCTGGGCCTGCGTGGAGACTCCCTCCACCGCGCCGAGTGTGTGTGAGACGGGCTGCGGAGACGGCGTGACGGCCGGCATCGAGGAGTGCGACGACGGCGCTGGCGAGACCACCGACTTCAACTTCTGCAAAGAGGACTGCACGCTCAACACCTGCGGAGACGGATTTGTAGAGACGGGGGTGGAGCTGTGCGACGACGGCAACAACGACGACGGCGACGGCTGCAGCGCCACGTGTACGCTCGAGCTCGGGTGGTCTTGCGCCGGCGACGCTCCCACCACGTGCACCGAGGATTGCGGCGATGGGCAGCTCGTAGGGGATGAGACCTGCGACCAAGGTGTGGCAGACAACCCACCCGCCGACGGCGACGGCTGCTCCAGCGCGTGCGTGGAGGAGTCGGGCTGGACCTGTACGGGCGAGCCGAGCACCTGCGTCACTACGTGCGGCGACGGAATCCCCGCGGGCAGCGAGGACTGCGACGACGGCGTGGGCGATGGCGCCCCCGACAACGGCGACGGCGCCTCCACGTGCACCGCGAGCTGCGAGGACAACACCTGCGGCGACGGCTACAAGGTCGGTGCCGAGGGCTGCGACACGGGCGGGGACACCGCCGGCTGCGTCAGCTGTGTCGTGCAAACGGGCTTCGGCTGCACGGAGGACGCAAACTTCCTCAGCACCTGCGAGAGCACCTGCGGCGACGGCGTGCAGGCCTCCGACGAGGACTGCGACGACGGGGACACCGACAACGACGACGGCTGCTCCTCCGTCTGTACGGTGGAGGCGGGCTGGACCTGCGACGGCGCGAGCCCTAACGTGTGTGGCGCGGCGTCGTGTGGAGACGGCATCCGCGCGGGCGATGAAGGCTGTGATTCCAGTGGGACGGACACCGTGGACTGCAACGGCAGCACCTGCGAGACGAGCGCGTGCGGCGACGGCTACTTCAACCCAACGGACGGAGAGGCCTGCGACGACGGCGACAGCGACGACACCAACGGGTGCTCCAACAGCTGCGCGGTGAACTTTGGTTACGGCTGTACGGGCGCGGCGGGGACCACCAGCAGCTGTTCCAGCACCTGCGGCGACGGCCAGGTGGCCTCGAACGAGGCCTGCGATGATGGCAATCCCACCGCCGACGACGGGTGCACCGCCTGTGTCATCGACGCGGGGTGGTCGTGCGCGGGCACGGAGCCCAGCGTGTGCGGCGCGGCGTCGTGTGGAGATGGAATCCCCGCCGGGGCCGAGGA
>CALKDV010000211.1 GCA_938084085.1 uncultured Nannocystaceae bacterium | reverse complement strand
TCGGGTACCGCCTCGGACGTAGCGTCGGGCTCCGCCTCGGACGTAGCGTCGGGCTCCGCCTCGGGTTCGGGCTCCGCCTCGGACGTAGCGTCGGGCTCCGCCTCGGGCTCGGGTTCGGGTTCCGCCTCGGACTCTGGTTCGGGCTCCGCCTTGGACTCTGGTTCGGGCTCCGCCTTGGCCTTGGCCTCGGCCCCGGCGACGGCCTCCGGTTCAGGTTCCGCCTCCCCGTCAGATGCTTCCTCTGCTTCGCTCTGGTCATCTAGACGATCGTGACTATCGCGCTGCTCCGTCGAGGAGTCCTGGGTAGCCGCTCCATCGATGACCGCGCTCGTGCTCGCTTCACCGCTCGAGAGCCCCGATGCATCCGGAATTTCTCCGCTCGCCATGCTGAGCATGGTGAGGTCGCTCATCGAATCTTCTGGATACACCGTGTCGAGGAACGCCGGGATTTTGATGCTGCTCTTTCCGGCGAGGGAGGCCAGCTCTGCCTCTGCCTTCGCGAGGTGCTCTTCACGTCGTTGAAGACGATCGCGGCGGACCTTCGCGTGCTGCCGAAGCGTGTACCACTTCCGACCGCTGCGCAGCCCGAGCCAGGTGGCTGTACCGAGAGTCAAAAGTCCAAAGATGCTGGCCACCAAGATGGCCACCCAATAGCGGGTGAAGAACAGCTTTCGTGCCTGCGCATCCATTTCATCGGATAGTTCAGGGAGGTTGGTACGAGCCTCCGCGATGAGCTTCTCTCCTCGATTGAAACGTCGACTATCGATGGATCGTCCGATCCGCTCTTGAATCACAGATGAGTACAAGGAGCGGAAGGACGGACGTTCGAGCGCGGGATCGAACTCAAGCAGGAGATCGAGTCCCTCACGGAATTCGGTCGAGCTGAAGGCGTTTCTCGCTCTTACCAGGACAAGCGCCTCTTTCGCTTTTTCGGGGTTGGGGAAGGGCAAGGTCTCGAGGAGGCTCATCGTCCTCCTGCTTTCTACCGGAGACTCAGACCTCATCCGTGTGGCCAGCTCCGCGAGAATTCGAATGGTGTCGTCCTCACGAGCGACCATTCTCATCGGCGCGATCTCAACGAGCTTGTTTACCGCGCGGACACGCGCAGAGTCGGAGGCCTCTTCTTCCGCCTCGCCAAAAAACTGATCCTCAAGGTCCTTCGCGTACCGGTCAATGAGTTGGAGCTCTCGCGCTTCGTAGGCCTCGAGCGCGGTTCGCATCGTGACGTTGGATGAGAGCATGACTCCGCTCGAACGAATCGTCGCGATCGCGACCTCCGCAGCTTCTTTGGGGGCGACCAGGAGGAGCTTACGAGCGATGGTTCGCTCACCGCGGGCAACGGGGTCCATGTAGAATCGCAGCAGAGACGGCACGATGGCCTTCCCGTACGCGCTCACTGCTTGGACTCCAATCGTATCAACTTCGCCAGGGTGTTCGATGAGCCAGCGAACCATGGGTTCGATCGCCGCGGCGCTCTTGATCGCGATATAGAAATTCAGTACGCCACGCTGGACTTCGAGGTCGTCACGGGCGGCGTGGAGTATCCCCGAGGTCTTCTTGATATCAAGGGGTTTGAGGACACTTTCGGCGGCCTGATGGAGATCAGAACGTTCGAATGCTGTGCTTCGTTCAGGGAAGTCAAGCGGATCGTAGGCGAACTCAAGGAGCTTGGGGAGCGCGTTACGACGGAGCTCTCGGAGCGCTCTCTTGTACGCGTCGATAAGCCGGTTACCAGAGGGCAATGAACGTAGCCCGTGGATCGGCAGTTCCAGGGTGTTCTCCTCGGTCTGCGCAGTCTCATGGCTGAGGGCCGCGCTCATGAGAAGGATCGTCATCGGTCGATCGAGCGTCAAGAGCGTCTCGATATCCTCCGGGCGCGCGAACTCGGTGATGATCCCTAGCAGCCCATGGATGCGCCGAAAGTCACCGGGGCCAGGAGGAGCGCGGAGTCGCTGGAGTCGTTGCGCGAGCTCACCGATGAGGGTGCGGCGTTCCGCTGGGGTGTATGCGAGGCTCCTCGAGGAGCCTGACTCGAGCCAGTCTGTCAGGGCGCAAAAGTCCGTGACGTTTCCATGTGCGACGATTCTTCGTAGGTCGTTGAGTGTCGGGTTGACGAGCTTGTAGCTTGTCACCATGCCGATGAAGACAGGCAGATTCGCGGTCGGCACCGCCATATCTTCAAAGTCTTCGCTGGCGGTGACGCTGAATTTAACACCGGCGCGGGCCTTATCCGTGAGGGGCTGTTCAAATGTGAACAGAGGGCGTGGCAAGGTCTGGTTGAGCTCTTCGTCGGAGAGATCGAGGGGCGTCGAGACGATGCGGCGCCATGTTTGTTCGAGCTCTTTTGGTTCGATGAAGATGATCTTCGTCACGATGTCGGTGACATCGGTGTCAAAGCGATGGCTCAACTCCGCGTTGAGTACGAGGCTGGCGGGTCCCTCGTAGACATCGCGCGCGGCGGAGATGCCGTCGGCTTTGAGTCCAACGGTCAGGTCGTCAAGCTGCAGTAGCCCGCCAAACCACTCACCGTTCATCCTCCGCTCGTCGACCTGTTCGTCGGTCTCGGCCAAGAACTCAAGTGACGGAGGTGTGTCGCCATAGGGCGCGATGCCAAGATCCTCCGCGTCGGTCGGCGGTGCGACCAGCACGGCGAGCAGGGCGATGGCGAGGGGACTCCACACCCTGGATACATCGCCGTTTTTGGACGGGACTGTGGGGGGGGCAGCGTGCCTCGGGCGCCGATGCGGGCCGGGATGGGTTTGATGTGGGACGGCTTCATTCGAGGAGGCCGGGGAAGGGGTCAAGCGAGGCGCGGCTTTGCCCGTGGCGTAAAAAAACACATCGATTTCATAGTCTTGTGGTCGCGCGGTGAGTTCGTGTTCCGAGAACAGACTCGTGGATTTTGGTGTTACAAAACCGCGCTTGAACCGGGTAGGTTCACGGTGTTGAGATCCTCGTCTTCAGATCTACACCCGACCTCCGGCGGCCGATTCGTCTTCGAACAGATGAGAGAGGAGCCCACCCACTACGACGTGGGTGTGTACTTACCCGCGGGCGTGGAACTCCACGGGAAGATTCGCTTTGCTGAGGATGGCGAGTCCACCATCGAGATCGAGACGGATGATCCATGGGTGCGGGAACAGGTGGAAAAACTCGTTCGAGTTCTCCGCCGCACGAAGCAGCAGCGGATTGTGCGATGGCGTCCGCAGGAATGACGGCGGCCTCGCGAGAGAAAAGCAAAGAGGGGACCTCCGCGGTCCCCCCTTCGTAGGCTTAGATTCGTCGACCTAGATCGGACAACCGTCGTCACCGGAGTTGCAGCAAAAGCAGCCAGCTCCGTCCATGTCCGTCGCGCACTCCCCATATTCGAAGGGTCCGCCCATTTCGTCGGTGCTCTGGCAGAAATCCATGCAGCCTACGGCGGTGAGTTTCTCATCTTTGCATCCGAGGAGGATGTCAGTGTCTTCACACGAGCTGGGCTCATCATTGGTGCATGCGGTGCCAGGACCTTCCCCGCACTGATTGACAACATCCACGCCGTCATCGATGCAGCCGAAGGAGAAGTCGAACCCGTCGGCGATACAGTCGTCGTTGAGGAGTTCTGTGGAATCGACCCACGCACCGGCGGTGCAGATATAATAGAGGCTGCCACAGACTCCGTCATCGGCGGTGTTCGAGCAGAACACGAATCCTTCGGTCATCTCGTCGCAGGTGTCATCGGAGGGGGCGGGGGAGGCAGGCTCACATCCGTCGCCGTCGCCGTCGCCGTCGCCGTCGCCGTCGCCGTCACCGTCGCCGTCGCCGTCGCCGTC
>CALKDV010000210.1 GCA_938084085.1 uncultured Nannocystaceae bacterium | reverse complement strand
GAGGGGCCTCGGGGGTGGTGATGTCGACGGGCAGCGGGATGCCACCCACCTCACGCGCCACTGCGCTGAGAAGGCCGTCGTCGGCGGGGCGGTCGAGGCAGATGACCGTCGCGCCCGCGCTCGAGAGGAGCGAGGAGGTCGCGGCGCCGATTCCTCGGGCAGCGCCCGTGACGAGCGCGACTTTTCCGTCGAGTGGACGGCTCCAGTCCCACTCGGGGAGCTTGCGGCTCTTGGGTGCTCGGACGACGATGGGTTGACCACTGACAAAGACGGACCGGCGAGACAAGAGGAAGCGTAGCGGCCCCTCGAGGTGGGCGCTGGCGTTGCCTTCGACATAGATGATGTTGGCTGTGGAGCCCTTTTTTCCCACCTCTTTGGCGACGCTCTTGGTGAACCCGAGGAGCGCAGCTTGGGTGGCGCGCAAGAGGGGAGATTGCTTCGCGTCCGGTGCGGTTGCGAGGATCACCACGCGACCGCACTTTTTGAGGCGTCGCATCAGCGGGTGAAAAAAGTCGTAGAGGCTGCGCAGCGACTCCGTGGTATCGAGGGCGCTCGCGTCAAAGACGATGCTGTCGAGCTTGGGTCCGTCGGGGTTCAAGGTGAGCTCCCACTGAGGTCGACTCCACGCTTCGGCTTGGGTCTCGAACATCTCGCGGGATGGGCAGTCGTGTACGACGCCCACGTGCGCCCCGGCCTCCGCGAGCGTCTTCGCGATCACCTCCGACAGCGGGCTCGCCTCGCCCTGACCGAAAGCCACCTCGTGTCCTTCGAGTGGGCGCGCGATGAAACCGTCGCTCGCGCGCGCGAGGTCTTGAGGCATCGGGATCGGCAGGCCGAGGCCCTTGATGAGGGCGCGGGCGCGATGATTTTGTCCGAGTTCTAATAAAAAGTCGCTCATGAGATGATTGCTCCTGTTTCGTATCTGTGGAGGGGCCCGGTCGCTGCCGCGGTCTCCTAGGCTTGAAAAGTTCCCTCGAGGTAGGCGGGGGCGCCGGGCGCTTCTCCCACCCACACGTCTTCCCCTCGCGTGAAGACGCCTACGCGCGCGGGGAGGACCAGGGGTCGCGTGAATTTTACGTCGAGCTTCCCAAGGCGCGTGATGTCACCGGAGAAACGTCGGACGCGAAGTGTCTCCCATGTCCGTGCCATGGTCGCGAAACCGTGGAGGATGGTGTTTTTAAAACCGAAGGCTCGGGCGTACGGGGGGATCCAGTGGACCGGGTTAAAATCACCGGTGAGCATGGCGTAGGCGAGGCCCGCGTCGGCGGGCAGGCGCCAGCGGTCAAGCTCGAGCGCGTCGAGTGGAACTCGCGGACGCACTTTCTCGGTGCGCGTGGGCTTGTTCGCGCTGGCCTCCCCCGACCGCTTTTGGGAGAGAGGGACGATGGCGTACAGATTCGCCTCAAGCGCGTCCGGGACGGAGGCCGTGCCCGTGGTGACGCGTTGATGGAGGACGGCGCGGCGCTCGGTCTCGTCGACGCCGATCAATTGAGCGCTCACGAGGAGTGGCTCGTTCGCGGGGAGGGGGGCGCGCACTTCGAGACGGCAGCCTCCGTTGAGGACTTTGAGGAGTGGGTAGGGGGCGCCCGTAAGGGTCTTCGCGGACAGCGGAAATCCCCATTGCGGCCAAAGGTGTGGAGGGATGACGCCCCGGTAGGCCTTGATGTCACCACATACGTGACGCTGATATTCAATGAGGAGGGATTTCGCGCGTGGGGCGATGGTCGTCTCGAACACGGGCCCTGGCGTTGGAAACGCGCCCGCCACCGGAGGCTGCATCTGTTGACGCAACGCCGTGAGCGCTGCCCGCCCGAGCGTGGCGAGGACCGGTCCTTGATGGATGATTTGAGCCGAGGGAAGACGCATGAGTCTCCTGATCACTGCGCGGCCTCTGCCGTGGGCGCCTCGGTTTCCCCCGTAGAGGGGTCCGCGTTGGTGTTTTTGTTGAGCCTCTCGAGGATCCGGAGGCTCCGCGTCGAGATTTCATCTTTCAGGCTGCGCACCCGGGGCTCGGCACGATCGAGGTAGCGATCGAGCACCTCGCGCCGCTCCTCGTGCTGCTTGGCTTGGGCGAGCAGGATTTTAGAGATCGCCACGTCGGTCATGATCAGCGTGAGTCGCTCCGCGTGGAGCATGGCAAAGGCGAAGTCTCTCTTTGGGTTCCAATCCTTCAAGAACGTCGCACCCCAACGCTGCATGGGGACTCCTTTGAGCAGCTTAAGCTTGTCTGTGGCGGTCTTGCGCATCATCAACTGGATCGTCTCTAGCTCCGCAAGCTCGAGCTTGGCGACGCGGCGTTCGAGTGGATCTCGCGCGGACATCGTGCGCCAGCGGGCCTGCGCGATGCTTCGAACGAAGTCTTGAGGGTTCGCGATGACCCCGTTCAACGCGTCTTTCATCGCCATCAGGGACTGAATCTGGCTCGTGCCCTCGTAGATCGGAAGGACCAACGCGTCCCTCAGCAGTTTCTCAGCGCCGTATTCCTTGGTGTAACCGTTGCCCCCGTGGATCTGAACGCACCGGCGCGCGTGGGCGACCGCGCGCTCCGCCGCGCTGTACTTCAAGAGTGGGGTGAGCTTACGGGCGCGGGCTTTGAGCCCTCGAACGCGCCTGCGGAGCGCGTCGAGGTCTAGTTCGCCGACGCGGTTCGCACCGTCGGGGGCCGCCTCGAGCATGAGGGACAGCTTCGTGGCGGTCTCTTCGTCGATGGCTGCTGTGATCGCCAGGGCGCGGAGACCTTGGATGTCGGACTCCATCTCGTCGAGGTAGTCGGCGATCATCTCGTGCTGGTCGATGGTCTTGCCCATGGAGGGGCGCTGCTCCGCGTATTCACGCGCGAGGCGGGTCGCCGCCTCACACAGACCGATGCTCTCAAAGCCGACGCCGAGGCGCGCGTTGTTCATGAGCGTGAGCATGTATTTGAATCCTTCACCTCGGTTGCCGATGAGCATCGCGGGTGTTTGATCAAAGGAGATGGACGCGGTGACGGATCCGTGGTGCCCCAGTTTCTCCTCGACTCGGTCGACCGTCGCGAGGTGCTTGCGGGTGCCATCCGGGAGATCTTCGTAGGCCGGGACCAAGAAGAATGAGAGGCCCGCGAGGCCCGCGAAAGGGTCCTCACCATCGGACTTCTCCGTCCGAGCGATGACGAAGTGATATTTGCCGTGACCCGAGGTGATGAAGATCTTCTGGCCGGTCACGAACCAGTTGCCGCTGTCGTCTTGCTCGGCCGAGGTACGGAGCGCCGCCATATCACTGCCGGCGTCAGGCTCTGTGATGTCCATAGTCCCCCAGGCGTCACCGTTCCCGATCTCCTCGATGAAGTCGGCGAACCGGGTCCCAGTAATCTCACGTTTGTCGAAATCGAAGGTGGTGGTGCCCTCCTTAATCGAGTAGGCGCGCATCGCGAGCGCCATGCCTCCGTGGAAGCTGTGGTGGGTCATGACGGAGACATCCGCGCGCGCGAACACCTCCGCAGTCATGAAGTAGACCAGCAAGGGGACGTTCATGCCGCCGAGTTCACGGGGGATGCACATCCAGTGGAGGTCGAGGGCTTTGAGCTGCTCAAAGATTTCGTCGAGCTCTTTGGGGACGCTCACCGCTCCCTCGTGGACGCTGATCTCGCCGCGATCGATGTTGGCCGCGCGCGAGGCGATCTCATCGCTCGCGAACGTGCCGATCATCGTCAGCATCTCTTGATAGGTCTCGACCGCCTCCGAGACGGCCTCCTCGGAGTCGCATCCCTCGCGCTCGAACTCGGTCGTGCGGATGAGGGCCTTCCAGTCGACGCCGTCGCGGAAGTAGTATTGAAGGTCTTCGTTGTCTGTGTAGAAATTGGACATGGAGGAGGCTCCGTCGTGTCGTTACGTGAGGGGGAGGGCTCAGCTCCCGGTGGGTGTTTGTGGGTCGTCAAGCTCGCTGGATTCCTCTTCGTGTCCATCGCGGGGCGCGATACCGAGGGCTTCGAGTTGACGAAAGAGGCTGGCGCGGGCGACGCGGACGAGTTCGTCCACATGGCGCCGGAGGTCAGTGTCGTCTGCGGATCGGTCTTTTGAGGTGCCGAGCGCGCCGATGGAATCGAAGGTGGCGATGCTGCTGACGACGAGATTGATCGCGTGGACGATGTA